>JBKCES010000400.1:0-22297 GCA_046304295.1 Cyanobacteriota bacterium
GGTTCGGGGTGGGTTAATGTTCTGGTTGAGAACCCACCTCCCAGCCCCCTCCCAAGAGCTACGGTGTACACAGATCTCGGTTAAAGACTCAGTTTTGGGCCTTATCCCCCTAAATCCCCCTTTGTAAGGGGGACTTTGAAGGCCGGTTCCCCCCTTTCCAAGGCGCCGTACTGAGCTTGTCAAAGTAGGGGCTAGGGGGGATCTGGACACTTGTGTATACACGGTAGCTCCCAAGAGGGGGAGTATAAGAGCTTTCGTTATGGAACTGTACTCCCAGCGCCGCCTAGGCGGGTCGAGGTAGTTGACGATGGACGGGGCTGTTATAATTCTTAACCTGAAGGCGTTTACTTGTTGATCGCCTCCCTCCTCTCGCAACCGGAATTAGCGCCTGATGAGTCTGCTCGAAATCACCGATCAAGAATTTCACCAGCAAGTGACGCCAGGGGAAGACCTTACCCTGGCCTATTTTTGGGCTCCCTGGTGCGGCCCCTGTCGTTTGATGTCCCCCGTCATCGCGGCGCTGGCTGCGGATTACGACTCCCAGCTTAAGGTGTTGAAGCTGGCGGTGGACGATAGCCGCCAAACCGTGGACAGGTATAAGGTGGAGGGAGTTCCGGCGCTCCGCCTCTTCCGGGGCGATCAACTCCTGCTCTCCCATGAAGGCGCTTTAACCAAGGCCAAATTGCTTGATTTACTTAAAGCGTATTTGGCTTAAGGGGCAGATATAGCGGTCACATCTCGGTTATAAATTGCCCTGTGCCAAAAGGCTTTACCCATAAGGGTTCCGAGACTTAGGATTTTACAAATCGTTTATGACCGCTATAGCAGACCTAAATGGGTGGTAAATGCAATCTAACGTTTTACCCCCCCCCTTGGAAAGGGGGGAGCTAACCGGAGCCTGTTCATGATTCACTTGGGTCTGCTATAACAACTTTTTACTTAATAAAAGTATTTTTTACGAATTATCGTCATCGTGTATTTTTACTTATCTTTTCTACTGTTTAAATTTGGAATTGCCGCCTATTGTCCAGCAATTCCAAATTCAAAATGTAACTTGTTATACAAAAATCTACAATCCCCTCCCTGCAAGCCCTTCAGACCCAATAATCTGAATTTACTATTGCGGCTTTGGCGGCATCTCTTAAGACCTTAGGTGGCTCAGGAGAACTAAAAGCCAATGGGAAGACCGACTCGGGGTAAGCTTTTAGAGGCAAAAATAATTCTCTTGAATTACTTTGTGCCCTGTCTCATTTTTCTGTATCCTGAGATACCGTTTAAAATTGGAATTGCTGCTATTGTCCAACGCCGTTGACAAAACCTAGGTTATGTATTGATCGGCGCTTGTGATTCCTAGGGGGGCAGTGTAAGCTGGGGCCGTTTATCAGTTTTCCCATCTCTCTTTAATATGCCGGAATTATTTTCCAATACGGTAGCCCTCTCGCGACTGCAATTCGCGCTGACGGCTATTTTTCACATGCTCTGGCCGGTTCTCACCACCGGCATGGCCATTTATCTGGTAGTGATTGAAGGGTTATGGCTCAAAACCAGAAATTTGGATTACTATCGCCACGCCCGTTTTTGGTCGAAGCTCTACGTGCTCAATTTCGGCATCGGCGTGGCCTCCGGCTTGCCTATGGCTTTCCAGTTTGGCTTAAACTGGGCGCCCTTTTCGGAGTCCGTGGGGGATTTTTTCGGCACAGTGTTGGGTTTTGAAGGCACCATGGCCTTTATGCTGGAAGCCAGCTTTTTGGGCATTATGCTCTTTGGTTGGGACCGGGTGCCACCTCTTGTGCATTGGCTCTCGACCATGCTGGTGGCTTTCGGCGCCAATCTTTCCACCTTTTGGATTTTGTCGGCTAACTCCTGGTTGCAAACTCCGGCGGGAGGGGAGTTTGTCAACGGCAAGTTTGTGGTGCAGGACTACTTCCAAGCCATTGCCAATCCCTTTATGGTGAAGAGTTTCCTACACATGTTCTTCGCCACCATGGAAACCTCCCTCTTTGTCATCGGCGGTATCAGTGCCTGGTATTTGCTCAATAACCGCCAGACAGAATTTTTTAGCCGCTCCCTCAAGGTGATTTTAGCCATCGCCTTGGTGGTGGCGCCCCTGCAAATTTTTATCGGTCACCTCAGCGCCGAGCAAGTTTATCATTACCAACCGGCTAAATTGGCGGCCATGGAAGCCCAGTGGGAAACGGTGCCCGCCGGCGCGTCGGCCGCCTGGAGCGTGGTGGCCTTGCCCAATGATCGAGGAGAGCGCAACGACTGGGAGTTAAAAATTCCCGGCGCCCTCAGTTACATTTTGGAACTGAAACCCAAGCTGGAGCAACCGGTGTTGGGTCTGAAGGAATGGGAACCCCAAAACCGTCCCCACATGGTGGGTTTAATTTATTACGCTTTCCGTATTATGGTGGCCATTGGTTTATTTCTGGCCAGTTTGATGGCGGTCACGGTCGTTCAATGGCTCCGGGGAAGCCTAGCGCCGGAGCGGGTCGCCCAACAGAAATGGCTCCTGCGGGCTTGGATTTTCGCGGCGCCCCTAGGTTACATCGCCGTGGAAACCGGTTGGATTGTGCGGTGCGTGGGGCGTCAGCCCTGGATTGTCTATGGGGAGTTGCGCACGGCGGAGTCCGCCTCCCATTTGCCGGCGGGGGAAATCCTCTTTTCCCTAGTGGGGTTAACCAGTATGTACGCCGTCTTTTTCGTGGCGGCCCTCTTCTTTGGCAGTCGCATTATCCGTAAAGGCCCCAATTTAGAACTACCGGCGCCGCGAACCTTTACGGAAACGGTCATCGATCTGGAGCCAGCCCGACACGGTCGCGACCGGCGCCCCGCGGAAGCCCAACAGTAAGGGAGACTATTCACGATGGAATCTTTAGAGCCGCTACAGCGTTTTTTGCCCCAGGTTTGGTTTTTTATTCTGGGGTTGTTTCTCTTTCTCTACGTCCTCCTGGACGGCTTTGACCTGGGAGTGGGAATTTTATCCTTAACCGCCTCCAGCGAAGAGCGCCGCAGTATTTTGATGACTAGTCTGGGTAATGTGTGGGACGCCAACGAAACCTGGTTGGTCTTGATGGGGGGTTCCCTCTTCGGCGCCTTTCCCCTGGCCTACGCCACCATTTTGAACGCTCTCTATCTACCGGCAGTGATTATGGTGGTGGGGTTAATTTTGCGGGCCGTTTCCTTCGAGTTTCGGGAAAACGCCGACAATAAACTGGTCTGGAATCTTACCTTCGGCGCCGGTAGTTTTCTGGCGGCGCTGGGTCAGGGCTTCGCCCTCGGGAGCGTCTTTGAAGGAATTCAAGTGGACGGCGTCGGGCATTTTGCTGGGGGGATTTGGGACTGGCTCACTTGGCGCTCCGTGATTGTGGCACTGACCTTGATCCAGGGTTATGTTCTCATCGGCTCTACCTATTTAATTTTGAAAACAACTGGAGAACTGCAAAACACCCATTACAAAACCGCCACCCTCGCCACCTGGACCACCCTCGCAGGCGCCTTGTTTATCACCATCAGCACGCCCCTGATTTCTACGGAGGCCCGGAGCCAACTCTTTACGGCGCCGTTAATCTATATTTTCGGCTTAATTCCAGTGTTGGGATTGGTCTTTGTGGCCCTGCTTCTACGGAGTTTGCGCAAACGGGAGGAAAACGCGCCCTTGATTTACACCTTTTTGATCTTTTCCCTCTCCTTCATCGGTCTGGGATTTGTCATTTTTCCCAACATCATTCCCCCCAGCGTCACCATCTACCAAGCCGCGGCGGCGCCGAGTTCTTTGGTGTTTATGCTGACCTTTATTGGCTTCTTAATTCCTGTGGTTCTGTCCTACAATATTTATAACTATATTGTTTTCCGGGGCAAAATCATCGACGAGCTTTAAGAGACCGTTGGCAAAAACCCTCTTTAGGAAGACTTCAGGGTATTCAGGGCTAGGCATGAGTCTTCTTTTGTCCCCGGTTCCTCAACTTTGGGGGGATTTTTGAGCTTGGGTTTAGTTCAAAATCTCTCAGAGTTGGGGCGACCTATCCTCCGACTCAATCCTGAATCAGATGGAGATCCCTTTGGGGATAAGGAATAGAAATTCCTTCCGCCTTAAAGCGCCGCCAAATCTGGCGAGAGAGGTCGCTTTTCACCCGCAAACGAGTTGTGGGATCAGCGAGGGAAAAATTAAGACTATAGGCGATGGAGGAGTCGGCGAATTCGCTTAGGAAGGCCGACGGCGCCGGGGCGGTCAAAACTTCGGGATGACTACCGGCAATGTCCAGTAGAAGTTCGAGGACTTGGTCGGGATCGCAATCATAACCGGCGCCGACGCTGAGGGAATAGCGGATCAAGCGGTCACTACCAGTGTAGGTGGTGACATTGGTGGTAAAAAAGGTTTGGTTTGGGATAATTTTTTCGGAGTTATCCCCCAAAATTTTAACTGTTGTCGCCCGCATATTTAAGGTTTGGACAATTCCTAGTTTACCCTCAACGTCAATTAAATCTCCGGGCTTTAAAGAGCGCTCAAATAAAAGAATAATCCCGCTAATAAAATTACTAAACACTTCCTTCAAGCCAAAACCAACCCCCACGGATAATCCTCCGGTAATAGCGGCAAAAGCCGTAGGATTCACTCCGATATAACCAACAATAACCACGACCCCCAGTCCAATCAAAAAATAACGACTGAGAATTAAAGCCGCTCGCAGGGAACTGTGATCTCCTTGCTTGAAGGACATCAAAAGATAGAGCGACAAACTTTGAGAAAAATTAATAAATGAGCACCAAATATATAGACCAAAAGTGCTGATGATTAAAGCGCCGATGGTCAAAGGAGTTCCGAATAACTCAAGAAGCTTCACCTGCATTAAACTGGGCAACTCAAAAATTAAATTGGCAAATTGAGTCAGACTAAAAAGGAAGAAAATGGGTAAAAAAAAGCTTCTCTCCTGGTTTCTAACCTCCTGAATTGGCAAGAAGAGTAATAAGAAAAAAATCAGAATTTTATAAACGAAGTAGATAAGATATATTTGTAGTCCCGTTGCTAAAAATGCCGAAGGCCAGTTCTGTTGATTCCAGTAAATCTGCAAGAGAAATGTTGTAGTAATGTTCCAAAGAATAAACCAAACAACGGGAAAACAGAAGCAAAAATAATGCTTGAGAGAAAAGGGCTGGGAGAGCGGCAAGATTTCTCGGTATTGAGGAAAACGCTTTACCAGCCAACGGCGCCAGAGTCGAGAGCCAATCCAGCCAAGAAGCAAGCTCAGGCTTAACGCTACTAGTTGACTTTGAACTGAGGATCGTTCTAAAAAAATGACGACTTTTTCCAGTTGTTCCCACAAAAAAGAGAGAGGATAAAGTTCAACGCTGTTCATCGCAAAGTTAGGGTGAAGGTGGCTATGGCTGAGATTGCGGAAAGATTAAATTCCTTAACGTTTCGCTGGCCTTTTGGGGGGAGAGAGAACCGGCGATTACTTGTTGATAAAGGAGTTCGGCTTCTTCGGAAAAACCTAAAATCGATCCTAATTTATTCAAGGGAATAGCAATGGCGGATTGAGCTTGACGCATCAAAATTGCTTCCGTCGCGTATAAATTAGCGTTGAGTTTGAGCTTTTGATCTGGGGGAATAAACCCCTCTAGCTCTTGGGCCCGTTGACGCACTTGTTCCGAGTTGATGACAAATTTGGCGAAGTCTAGGGCGATTTTCTCCTGTTGGGCATTGGGCGTTTTCCCCACCGCTAAAACCTTGGTGTAGAGCAGGGGGCCGGCGTCTCGACCCAGATGACGGGGCAGGAGCGTAACCCCTAAGTCTTGTTTACCCAATTCCTGTTGTAATTCGGCGATATAGGAGGCATCGCAGATCAGGTAAGAAAGACGGCGCTCTCGAAAAGCCTGTAACAGCGCCGATTCGTCTGCCTCTAGTAAGACATTGGGTTGGGTTTTCGCCTGTAACAGCCAACTCAGCCAGCGACTCCAAGCGCCCCGGTGGATGGCAAAGTTTCCCTGGGCATCAAAAATGCTAGGGGTGAAATAGGAAAGTCCCCAGAGAGTGTCTAAAAAACGGGAGGGAATGCCGACGGAATAGCCCTGACTGGCTTGTAGCAAAAGTTCGTCTAGGGTGGCAAAGGGCGTTTTCTCTCCTAGCTTGGCTCGGTTGTAGCAGAGCACCTGGGTTAAAACCGATACAGGAAAACCATAGACTTGTCCCCGGTAGGTGACCTGGGAGAGCGCCGCAGGCAGATAGTTCTGAAACTCCGGCGGCGGGGTAATGGCGCTGACGGCCTCCGCTTCGATTAAATCCAATAGGGAAGCGTAGTTGGTCAAGATTAAATTCGGCGCTAGTCCTCCCTTAGTATTTTCAATCATCGCCTCGATCAATTGGTCTTCGGGGATGCTTTCCACCACAATCTTCACCTGGGGATGAAGATCTTCGTAGGCCCTCACTGTTCGCTGTATACTCTTGATTGCGTTGATCCGTTCTCCATGCCAGATCAGGATTTTCCCCCGCAAGTTGGAATCGGGAACCAGACTCGGCAGGGCGCCCTCAATGTCGTAATTAATCTGGTCTTCTAGGGAAGGAAGTTTTTGAACCCCCAACACCAGTAATCCCCCCAGCAGAGCGAGAGACAAGAGTGCCAGAGCCGCGGGTTTCGGCGGGAGACGGCGCCGTCCCTCCCGATAGGTTTTCCTCAACCATGCCAATCTGGTCATTTATCAGCTATCAGTTATCAGTTAAATCAGTATTCTGAGCATAGCCGAAGCCCGTACCCTGGGACTTTGCAAATCAAACAAGCTCCGCTCTTCTTTTCCCCTTAGAGTCAAGTCCTTAGGAAAGACTCAAAACCGCTCTCGAAGCCACTCTAAGAGAGTTTGATTAAACCGCGCCGGGCATTCGTCCTGAGGACAGTGCCCGACTCCCGGCCAGAGTTCTAGTTGAATCTGGGCGTTTAAGCCCGCAAAACCTTTGGCTAAAGCTGAGGGCACGAGGCGGTCTTGCTCACCCCAAATGAGTAAAACTGGCTGGGACAGTTGGGGTAAAACCAGCCGGGCCGGGGGGGAAAAGCCCGGTTGCCGGACGGAGTTGAAAAGCCGATAAAAGGCTTGCTCGGCGCCGACGTCCTGGGGCGGACTGCTAATAATGGCCACCAATTCCTCGTCCACCGAGGTTTGGTCGCAGTAAGCTAAACCGACCCAAGGGCGAATTACCCGCGGCTCACGGACAAACCGAAAAAGAGTTTTCAATAGCCAGGGCGGCGCTAGGAGAGACTCGGCGCCGTTCGCTAGAGACTGGAGCCAAGGGGGTAAGGCGGATTGCCGTAGGGACACATCCGGCAAACTCAGCATCACTAGGCCCGCCACCATTTCCGGGTATTGGTAGGTCAGGGTCATGGCCACCAAAGCGCCGATGGAGTTGCCGACCACTACAACGGGAGCGCCGATAGTCTGTCGCCAAAATTCATAGACTTGCTCCGCCCAGAGGTAGGCGCTGTAGGGCGTATCCGCTTTGCGGGAGCCGCCAAAGCCTAGTAAATCCAAGGCGTACACCGAAGTTGACTCGCTCAAAGCGCCGATATTCCCCCGCCAATGCTCCAGGGAAACCCCAAAACCGTGGAGGAGAATTAGGGGCGGTAGAGAAGAAGGATTAGGGGGGTGGCGGAAACAGTAGCGGATTTGCCAGCCCCGCCAGAGCCAGTCCCGTTGGGAGCCGAGGCGCCGACGCCAGGTTAAAGTCATGGGTTAACGGAGAGTAAACCAGAGGGAGCCGCCGTTCAGCCAGGGTTCTCTTGGACCCATCCAGTGTTGTAACAGGGTCGATTCGATTAAGGGTTTAAACTCCGGCAGAGTGGAGACAAATTTAGTCGGCATCAGGATTTGGACTTTTTCCTGGGCGCCGAGGAGGTAGGCGGCTAAAACATACTGCTCATTCCAGTACCAACTATCAAACATTTCCGGGTAATCGTAGGGGAGAACAATGTCATGGAAATGGACAACGACGCCGGGTTTAAGCTGGGGTACAACTTCGAGGAGAAACACCGTCACATCGGAGTTCATAAAACAGCGGTGACTGCCGTCCATAAAAACAATGTCCCCCGGCTCTAGCTGGGAAAACAGGCTTAAATCCGCCGTTTCCAGACCCTGACGAATCACCTGGTCGCAGACTTGATCAATGCCGTAGCGGGGTTCGGGGTCGAGGGAAATAATCTGGGTCGTTAGGTTGTGGTCTCGTTTGGCCCGGGCGGCAAATAACGTCGTCACCCCGGAGCCAATTTCCAGATAGGTTCGGGGTTTGTATTCCGTTATAAAGTAATACAAAAAAGCTGAGTCGATAGGATTAATCGCACCGCCGAGCCACCCCGGCTCCTGGGAAAAGCGCCCTTCAATGGCGGGAGCAATTTTTTCCAAGTAGGGCTGGAGTTGGACTAATTGTTGACACCGGCGCCAATAGGCTTCTTGCTCCCCAGCGAAAAGCTTGACCAAACCTTGATGGGGGTTAGACTCAGTCCAGCGCCGGGTGTAATTGCGGGAAGGGGGATATTCTAAAGAAAGATAATAGCGTCCGGTAAAATCGTTGAGGCGAGGAATCAAATTTTCCGGTTGCGCTAGCAGGTTAAGATCCCGACCCATGCCCTCAATCGGCGCTAAATTCTGACGAATTTCTCCCAACGCCTGATCCAGCGCCGCATTAGTGACCGCGGTTTTATCGGCGATAATCTCTTCTAGCTCCGCTAGCCCCAAAGCTCGGTAACGAAGTTTTTTTAAGCTATTTTTCAAGGCGTTTAGGATCATTATTAAAACTTGTAATTGAACTCCCCCTCTGAGACGGGGGTTGGAGATTAGGTTTTCCCTTTGCTTCTAGGTTAGAACCCACCCCTAACTCCTCTGAGAAAGGCTACCGTGTATACACAAGTGTCCCGATCCCCCCCAGCCCCCCTTTGAAAGGGGGGAAAACTTCTCAAAGTCCCCCTTGTAAAGGGGGATTTAGGAGGATCAAATCCAAAATTTAGGTCTTTAGCCAAGATCTGTGTACACCGTAGCCTTAGAAAGGAGAGAACTGGAAGACAAAGTTCGACTGTCATCTGATAACTGATATCTGTAATCTGCAATCTGTAATCTGATATCTGAAAACTAGGTGCTCCAAATTTTTTGCAGAATTGTATCCGGGGCGATGAGACTTAACTGTCCCGAAGGCTCAGCGATCAGGGTTAGTCGTTCCCCCGGCGGTGGCACCCGTTGATTCTCTTGGGCCGATCCCACCAGGGCAATAGTATAGGTTCCCACCGCCATGGCCAGATACAGGGGAGCTCCCTCCGAGCAGACGACTAAATTGGCGCCGGCCAGTAGCGCCGCCAACTTGCCGATGTCCTCTGGCCGACTGACCTTCAAGTTGCGTTGTCCCCGCTGAACCGTCTGGAGCCAAGCCTCCTCCGCTGGCCCCGCCACCAATAAAATTCCTAAATCGCCTTGGCGCTCTTGAATACCGGCGATAACCCGTTGCCACAGCGCCGGGGGGTAGGCCGGGGAGGCGGGGATAACAATATAGTTGCGACCCTGGAGGTCTAGGCGCTGTTGCTCCGCTTCCGCCCAGACGATATCCTCCTTCGGTAACGCCAAAGAGAGGGAAGGACAGGGGGCGCTCACGCCAAGCCCTCGAAGGAGATCGTAGTAAAAATAGGCCCGATACTGTTCCGGTCGGTAGGGAACCGGATTCGACAACACCCAGGGCGCTCCCAAGGCGTAGCCCACCCGTTGGGGAATGCCATTGAGCCAGAGCAGAAGCGCAGTTCCCCAACCCGTATCGGCGTTGAGACTGACTTCGTATTCCCGGTCCCGAATAATCCCCAATAAATTCAGATAATCCGCCAACCCGGTGCGGTCCTGAAAATCAAAGGTTAGGGTCTCTCTTACCCAGGGGCAGACCCGGTAAGCCGCCTTGGCTTGGGGTTCCACGAGCGCGTCGATGGTCGCCTGGGGATACTGGGCTTTGAGACTGGCTAGGGTGGGAAAAAAGAGCAGTTGCTCGGCGATTCCCCCAGGGACAAGGGCGATTAAGCGCATAGTTGGAACCGGTTTCAATGCTGAATTTGGGTTTCAGTATAGTCATGTCTCCGCGTCCTTGCCTAGGGGTTAGAGCGGGCTTGATGACAGCGCCGCTCTGAAAAGTCCCAGACCGCTCAACCGGCGTCCTCGCCGCCGGAATCTGAACCGAAATAGCGGGGCAAGGTCACGATAAACCGACTGCCAGCGCCGACTTGACTGTGGACGGTAATCTGGCCGCCGTGCAATTCCGCGTACCGCTTGACAATGTTTAAGCCCAAGCCCGTGCCGCTGATGTCTTCCACATTGGCGCCGCGGTGGAAGGATTCAAAGATATAGGGCAAATCCTGGGGCGGAATGCCAATTCCCTGGTCGTCGATAGTAAAAATCACCTTCTCCGACTCCAGGCGAGCTTGAAAGTCGACGCTTTGGGCTTGGGGCGAATATTTAATAGCGTTGGAGAGAAGATTGACAAAAATAGGGTACAAAATACGAATATCTCCGGTCATGCCGTCGTTATCTAAGGGGGCGTAATCTAAACGCCAGCGAATATTGTGACTGTAGCGGGTTTCCTCTTCCACTTCCTCAATCAAGCGCCGGCAAAAGGGTGTCAACTCGATCGGCGCCAGATGAAGCGCAATTTTTCCAGCGTCGAGACGACTGAGAATGAGCACATCTTCGATCATCTCCCGCATCCGTTGAGCGGACTCGATAATGCGGTGGAGGTAATGGCGTTTTTTCTCATCGCTCAGCTTGGCGTAGTAGCGCTCCAAAAATTCGGCGCCGCTGAGGATTACGGTTAAGGGGGTTCTAAACTCATGGGAAGCCACGTCAATAAATTGGCTTTTCAGTTGAGTTAATTCCCGCTCAGTTTCTAACGCCCGGGCCGTTTCCTGCTCCGCCCGTTTGCGTTCGGTAACGTCTCGAAAAATCCCCATCACTAGAGATTGTCCCTGAAACTGAATCAAACTGGCGGTAATATCCACCGGCAGAATTTTACCCGTCTGAGTCACAATTTGGGTGTCCAAACATTCGGCGCGACCCTGACTCATAATTGCGCCAAAAGTGGCGAGATTCTCGGCGACGGCTTCCGGGGGGTGGAGGCTTTGCATGTGTCGTCCCAGTAAATGCTGTCGCATTGTTTGAAACAGAACTAGGGCCTTTTGATTGACTTCGACAATTTTGCCCTCCAAATCGCAAATCAACAATGCGTCGCTAGCGCCTTCCAGAAGAGAGCGGTAACGGAGTTCGCTTTCCTGAAGGGATTGGGTGCGCTCTAACACCGTTTTCTCCAAATCTTGATTAAGGCGCTCTAAATTATCCTGGGCAAGTTGGCGCTCCGTAATATCTTCCGCCATACAAAGGAGAAATTGGGCTTCGCCCTGAGCGTTAAGGAGAGGAATCTTACGAATATGAAGATAATAAGTGACGGTTTCTCCGTTTTCAAATTTTTCAAAGCGCTCCTTGGGCGCGTTGATCCACTCTCGTTTGAGGACAACTTGACGGTCTTCCTGATCGTAGGCTTGGGCGTTTTCCAAAGCGTAGAGGTCAAAGACGGTTTTACCCCAGACCTCCTGGGCGGAAAGACCAAAAAGGCTTTCACAGGCGGGATTCCAAAGGATAATTTTGCCGAAATTTTCCGGGGAGGCATCCTTGACAAAGAGAGCGACGGGCAGATAGTCCAAAATTGATTGGAGAAAAGTTTCTGTTTGGGCTAGAACTTCAGTAGTTGCGTTAACCCGTTGATCCAACTGTTGATTGAGATGATCAAGCTCCTGAATTTTTTCTTGTAATACTAGCCCTAGGAAACCAATTTCATCCTGATGGAGAGACGGCAATATCTGGTGCTGGCCATACTCGACTTGAGTTAAAAAAATTTGGAGTTTATGAAGGGGTGAAACGACCCGTTTATAAAAAGCAAAATATGCGCCTACTAACGCTAAACTGAGACCAGTTAAAATTAAAAGTCCCGAGAGAAATAAGAAACGCTCGCCACGGTTTTCTAAACTGGTCAAGTCCAGAACCACCACGATTAACCCAAAATTTTTCTGTTTAATAAATAAATTGCTGTTAAAAGGAATGACTTTGAGCGCCAAGGAAATACGGTCTTTCCGAATGGTTCTAAATAAAGCGGTTCCCGACTCTGCCACCTTAGTTAAGCTAGCTTGATATTCGGGACGAACCACCTGCCAAGTCTCCTGAGAGCGACTATCATCGGGAGCGCCGATGAGAAGACTGCCGTCGGGATTGATAATTTCAATGCGCGCCACATCGGCAAAGGTGGCAAAATTTTGTACAATTCTTTTGGTAATCGAATAGAGGGATTGACTTTCAATCAAATCTTCAGTGGCGTATTCAATCCCTCGGGCGATGGTTTCCGCTCGCTCGTCAATAATTTTTTTCTCCTCCAGACGCCAAAGTTGATGATTGCCCCAGAGTAGAGTTACGCTCGTAATAATGAGAATAGAGCCTAAAATCAATAACAACGTTGTCGCTAGAGGGGAGCGGAGGGGAGGGCTTGCCATGACTTCAAGGCGGAAAGGGTAAAAGCGGGATCGACCTCAATGGCGTTCTTGAGATCTTTGGGATGGTTGGGATCTCGTTCCGCTAGAGCGATGATTTTCTGAATTTTAGAGGCTAAGGGTTGGGGTTGAGAAAAGCGCTCAATGTTGAGGGACAAGGTGCCTGGGATTAATCCCCGATAATCGGCGGCAATCTCTGAGGCGGGGCGTCCTTGTTTCTCCGCCAAAACCTGAAAAACCTCCCTCGGGCGCTGTTGAAGCGCCTGCATGACATCCAGCCAGACCCAGATCAAGGAGCGGAACTCTTCCGGGCGCTTTTTGAGGACTTGGGCGTCGGCCGCTAACACATCCATCACCAGACTATCAATTTGTCCGGTGTGATGAACAATTTTGCCGCCAATATCCTGAGCCACTTCTCCCAGAAGCGGTTGCCAGAGAACGGCGCCGTCTATGGCACCGGAGCGGAGATGCTGAACGGCGATCTCATTAGAAAGATTAAGAATTTCCAGATTCTGGGGCATTAAATCATAGGTCTGGAGCGCCTCCAACAGGATTAATTGATTGACGCTCCCCAGTTTAGCCGCCACTCGCTTTCCCTTCAGCTCTGCGACGTTCCGATAAGGGGGGCGGGCGACAATCCCGTCGGAGCCGTAGGAAATATTGGTTACCCAAAGGACGACGGGATGGATGTTTTCCTCCTCTTGACAGAGTTGGAGTAGATCCCAGAGGTTGGTAAAAGTTCCGTCCACCCCCCGCCGATATAAGGCCCGGGTTGCATCCTCTAGATTGTTGAAGTCAATTAAATCCACCTGAAGATCCCGCTTCTCCCAAAAGCCTAGGGCTTGGGCCGCGGAAATCACCTGATAGCCGATCCAATCATTAATGCCAATACGAAGGGGCCAGTGCCGGTTGCGATGAATGCAGGCGCCGGTTAAGAGGCTGAGGGTTGCCGCAGCACCCGCGGTTTCTAGAAAGGCTCTCCGTTCCATCACAGGCGCCTAAATAATTTTCCGAGTAAAAATGCGGACGAAGAGACTCGAACTCTTACGCCAAAGACACTAGAACCTAAATCTAGCGCGTCTACCAATTCCGCCACGTCCGCAGATGATGTCATCTTACCGGATCGGCGGCGCCGCGTCAAAAGAAAGCATTTTACTTTTACAACTAGTACGCCTCAAACGTTGACCCTCACCCTAATCCCTCTCCCAAAGAGGGAGAGGGACTTTGGCTCCCCTCCTCCCACTCTGGGAGAAGGGGCTGGGGGATGAGGGAAAAAAATTTAAGATGCTGCCACTTAAGACTGGAAAGCGAGAAAAGCTAAACTCGCCAGACCGCAAGCGCCGAAGTAGAGAGTTTTTTGGGGCCAGGGAAAATCATGGATTAGGAGCAGTCCGAGAACATAGACATCTAAAAAAACCCGGGCGTAATTGAGGTAGTAGTTCAAAATCAAGAAACTGGAGACCAGCGCCAAACCGAGATAAAGATGGAGGGCGATGGGAGCACTGCGATTATGGCCGGGAAGCACGTAACAGCCCCAAATCCCTAGGCCAAACCCGCCTAAAAATAGCACCCACATGAAGGCTTCGTAGAGATTGCTCGGAGCCAAACCGCCCTGGGCGAGACTGAGAAATTTAGCCCCAATGCCCGCCAGAGGCCAGCCAAAATTGCCGCCCCCCTTGCCGCCGGGAAGTCCCAGACTTAAAACATAGAGATTCCAGAGCAAAGCGGGAACCAAGGCTAACGCTAAGGGGAGCGCGGCGGTTAAACGGCGCCGGTAGAGAGCGTTCAGTGCCAGCGCTAACCAGACCAGTAATAAAGTTTCTCGGGTTAATAACCCTAGCCCGAGGGCCAAGGCGCAGAGCCAGGGGCGCCGTCGATGCTCGCTGTAGAGAGCGCCGAGGGTGAAGACTCCGGCCAGCAAATCTGCGGTGGAAAAGGCCAGGCTGAGCCAGATTCCCGGAATAGCTAAGCCCCAGAGCGCCTTGAGGGAGGATTGCCGGTGGGTTTTGTAATACCAAGTCGCTAAAATAATGAGAGCCACGATGGCGAGAATATTAATTCCCACTAGGGCCCAGGGGATCAGTTGAGGGTTTCCTAGGCCCAACAGATTCCCCAACAGAGGGTAAAGAATACGGCGATAGCGATAGGCGGGGAGATCCAGCGTCGCTAGGGTGCCTTCTTCTTGAAGCCAGGGATCGAGAGCCAGACTGAGAAATTGCTGACCGTCGTAGCCCAGTTCTCCCTCGTAGATCAAAACGCCCTGGGGGTCGAGCAAAGGCGAGAGGGGCAAAACAGAGCCGATGCGAAAGAAACCCGTAATTTGCCTGTCAAACTTCCCCCAGTAGAGCCAGAGAGTAGCCAATACGCTTACGGCTAAGGCAATGAGTCCATTGCGAACTCCAGCCTGGTTCCAAAACTTAGTCCATTGAATCATTCAGATCAGAACTTATGAATACAAAGACTCCCCGGCACCGTAATTTTCGGCGCTATCGTTGAGTTGAATTCAGTTTAGGGGGTTTTGGGGACGCATAGACCTATTCAGCCTGATATTGATTGTGAAATCTGCAATCTGTCATCTGAAATCTGTATAGGTTTTCGGCTTACCCTTTCTCAACAGCGCCAAACTGAGGGACAGCCACACATAACCGACGGCGTAGCCCGCCACAATATCGCTGGGCCAATGGACGCGACAGTACATACTCGCTAAACCAATCATCAGCACCCAGAGAGTGGCGCCGAGGAAAATGCGTTTCCGCCACTGGGGATAGTGGGCGGCGAAAATGGTCGCCAGATAAAAATAAAAGACCACGCTTCCAGCGGAGTGACCGCTGGGAAAACTGCGCCCATCCACCTCCACCAAACTTTCCAGGGGCCGGCGCCGGTTGAAAATGGGCTTAAGAACCTGATCCACCACCAACAAAATCCCGAGGGTCGCAAAGGCTAAACACCGAGCCTCCACCCAATAGCGCCGCCAGAGAAAGTAACCGAGGCTAGCGACGACCAGACAGGCCGTGACCTCGGCGCCGGTGCCGATGTAGATCAGTCTTAAGGCTTCCCCCAGACTGGCGGGAATAATCTGCCGCAAGCGCTCTAGGAAATCAATATCAAACTGGACTTCCTTGTGGTAAGTAAAATGATGGCCAAATAATAAAAAGGCCAGAATAATGGCGCCGGAAAGAATCAAGGGCCAGCGGCCAAAGGCTTGGAACCAAGAGATAGCGGGGGAAGTGGCTGGGGGGGTCGTCAAGCTCGAAGAAGACGGCACCTTCTCTGGAAACATTTAGACTAGCCCCCAACGGTTCAGGGGGAAAAAACGAAAAACGGCGCGACCAATAATCTCCTCTTCCGGCAGAAAGCCCCAAACATGGGAATCGTTGCTGTTGTTGCGGTTATCGCCCAAAACAAACAAATACCCTTCGGGAACGGTTAAGGCCGCTAACTGATAGCGAGGCGTTTCCGCGGGGTAGGATTCCGCCAAGGGTTGACCATTGCGATACACTCGACCGCCTTCTACAGAGACCGTATCGCCCCCCTGAGCGATAACCCGTTTAATAAAGGCTTGGTCTGGAGAATAACCTAGAGTTTGCAATTGTTCCGGCGGGTGAAAAACGACAATATCCCCCGCCTGGGGTTCCCGGAAATGGTAAGAGACTTTTTCGATCACCAGACGGTCGCCCTGTTCCAGGGTCGGGAGCATGGAGTCCGAGGGAATATAGCGCGGCTCGGCAATGAAGAAGCGAATGACCAGCGCCAGGATCAGAGCAAAGGCCAACAAGCGGACGTTTTCCCAGAGGGACTTCCAAAATGGGCGGGGGGAAGAAGCGGATTGAGTCATAGGGTTACAGTATCCCACCGCTGGCAAACCTTTGACTAGGGGGCGCTAGCGCCGTCTCCCTTCAGCGCCTCGACAAAAAGAGAGTCGGGTTTGCGGATCTGTTCCCCCTGAGTGTCCAGTTGGTAGTCTGGAAAGTTAGGAATCCGGCTCTCGGCGGCGCCGCAGATCTGGATAGCCTCAAAGCCCGTTTCCCGGAGCAACTGGGTCAGGGACAAGCGGTCGTACATCCATTGATGAATTTCCCCCGAGCGCCGAAAGAGTCCTTCCCGGAAGGCGTCTCGGGCCTCGGCGCCAGCGGTTAGCCAGACCAGCCCTTCCGCCAAGGTTAAGCGCAGTTTTTGCCAAACCCAAGGCCAGCCCTTGAGCTTCAGTTTTTCGAGAACGGATTTTTCTAACGGCGCCGGAGCCCAAAAGCCCTCCGCTTCCTGCCCCAGACGAGAACGGATAAAGTCGGCGTTGGCCAGGTCTTTCTGCCGCAGATAGGTGCCCATTTCTCCCCCCGACTGATTTCTAAGCATTTGATCCAGTAACTCCAACACGCTCCACTCATAGTTGGCCAGCGCCTGGGGATCTCCCGACTCCGCAGAGGTTAAACACTGGAGATAACTCTGAGCAATCCCCGCTAGATCGGGCGCCGCTAATCGCACAATTCCCCCCGGCTTCAGCGCCCGTTGGCAATCCAGGAGAAAGCGCCGAGCCAGGGGCAGGGGCAGATGCTCTAAAACATGGGAGCTATAGCAAGCATCCACAGAGTCGTCGGCAAAGGGCAAGGGACGACTAATATCGTAGGGCTGAACCTCGCCGGAGCGGGGCAGTTTATCCAAGTTGATCCAATCGGGGTGATAAACGCCCCCGCAACCGATATTGACCAATCGCATCTAGACAAAGGTATTTAAGGGGGGCAAACCTGAGTTTTATCCCCCCTAACCCCCCTTAGACCGGGGGGAACCGGATTCAAAGTCCCCCTTGTAAAGGGGGATTTAGGGGGATGCACTGAGGGCGTTACTCCGCGGGCAGGGTCGGGGTCTGTTGTTGTTGCAGTTGGAGTTGTTGCTGTTTTTTAAACTGCTCCGCCGCCTTGTTGAGTTGCTGTTGGGTGTCTTCGGCAAAATCGTAGCCGTTGCGACTCCGGCTCAGGTTGGCGTTATGGATCAAGGACATGGGGTCAAAGCCGCTAAAGCTATTTTTAGACGGGTCCTGCTCGTTGTTTTGGAAACCGTCGTCGTTGCCTGGCGCCCGGTATTGGGCTGAGGCAGAAGGCGTTAGAAGGGTTAAGGCGGCCAGCAGTCCGGCGCCGGCCCATAGGATTTTCTTGGTCATCGGTAAAGTCCTCACAGGTAAAGAAAAGAGGGTAACCGGCGCTTTTGCCTTTACAAAAAACGACGGCGTAGGAGGGGATAAATGAGCGCCAGCGCCGCTAGGTCAAAGACCGTTAACAAGACCAGCGCTTGGCCAAAACTAACGGCGCCGAAGGGGGCCGCCAACACCGTTTCCCCCAAACTCCAAACGGGGTGGAGGTAGAGGTGACGGATGGGTTCGATGGCGTAGGTGAGGGGATTCAAGCTGGCCACCCATTGTAACCAGGGAGCCATAAAACCCAGGGGCGCCAGCGCCGTGCTGGCGAAGAGTAGGGGCAGGTTGGTCACAAAAATGACAGCGATTAGCTCAATATGTCCCGGTAGGGCGAAGGCCAACCCCAGACTGAGGGCCGTCACCCCCAGCACGATTAAAAAGACGATGCCGACGATGGTCAATAAACTCCCCAGACCCGGCAACCCCGCTCCCAGAAGAGCGCTGGCCCCCACAATCACGGCGCTTTGGAGCAAACTCAAACTGATAATGTAGAGCGTTGAAGCCACAACGATGGAATAGCGGGACGTCAACGGCGCCGCCAGCAGACGGTTTAAAAAGCCAAACTCCCGGTCGAACATCACCGGCAAGCCCGCGTTTAAAGCACCGGAAAAGGCGGTAAAGACAATAATACCGGGAGCCAAAAATTGGGCGTAGTTGAGGTCGTTGCCGAAGACTCCCCGGGGCGCCCCCACGAACAGCGCGCCGAAGAGGATTAACCACATAAAGGGCTGAATCACACCGGCTACTAGGGTAGAGGGGCGCCGTCGCAATTGGATAAAGAGGCGAGTCGTCAGCGCCGCCACTTCCTGCGCAAAGTCCCCTAGGGGAAACGGGGCGGGGGAACTCCCGCTTCCTTCCCCGCCGGCGAGGGTGTTTCTGGGGGTCAGGCTTTGACTCATAGCAAACAGGGGGAAAACAAACGTAGGGTTGATCAAGGCTCCCGCTTATTATAGAGCCTCCCTCCCCGGCGCTGGTTTTCTCTAGCGGCTAAAGATTCGGCCTATAATCAAGACCGAAACTGTCCTCTGTTCCCTTTGCGCCGTCCCCATGACCGACAAGACTAGTCTGATTAACCGCGTCAACGCCATCAAAGAGAAGCGAGCCTTTCTAGTCCGCCTCTCCGGGCAAACCAACCTCGGTATTTTGCAATTGGACATTTCCCAGGCGCTGAGCGAACTCGACGACCTCCTGGAGGACTTTAAAGCCACCTTCCCGGAAGCCGCCTAGGTGCCCTTGAGCGGGAGCACGGGTGCGGCAGGGGTCGAACCTGCGACCGTCCGCTTAGAAGGCGGATGCTCTATCCTCTGAGCTACGCACCCCTGGGATTCCCCACTATTTTGTCACATTTTTGGGGGGATGTTGGGAGAGAGCACCTGAGCTAAATTGCCGGGCGGACTCCTTGACTCTGAGTCCCTGGCGAGAAAGCGTTAGACTCAAAGACCCACTCTCCTTTGCGCTCTCTCTCCCATGGCGAAGCAATTTTCTTGGCAGTTGGTCGGCGCTCTATTCGCCCTCGGTTTGGGGTTAGGCGCCTGGAGTCATTCTGCGTTCTTTCCCCATCAGGGAGTTAGTCCCCCCGCCCCCCCGGTTTATTTGAATACCTTAGACGCTAACGCCCAGTTTTCTAAGGGACGGGAGTTAAACTTTATCGCCCAGGCGGCGCGAGAAGTGGGG
Source organism: Cyanobacteriota bacterium (assembly GCA_046304295.1). Taxonomy (GTDB): domain Bacteria; phylum Cyanobacteriota; class Cyanobacteriia; order Cyanobacteriales; family Microcystaceae; genus Synechocystis. Next base: position 19,402 of record JBKCES010000400.1, read on the forward strand.
CCGGCGGTGGTGCGCATCGATTCGGCCCGGGCCTCGGCGCCGGAATCTTTACTCAAGCCTTTTTTTGGCGACCGGTCGGCGCCGTCTAACCCCCAAGAACGGGGCACCGGGTCGGGCTTTATTCTCAGTCCCGACGGTCGACTCCTGACCAACGCCCATGTGGTGGAGGGAAGCGAGCGGGTCAAAGTTACCCTCAGACAGGGCCAGGTCTATGAAGGGAAGGTGATTGGGGTCGATAAAATGACTGACCTAGCGGTGGTTAAAATTGAAGCCCAGAATTTGCCCGTGGTTCGTCTCGGGCGCTCCGACACCCTCCTGCCGGGGGAATGGGCTATCGCCATCGGCAACCCCCTCGGTTTAGACAACTCCGTCACCGTGGGCATCATCAGTGCCTTGGGGCGCTCCAGCTCGGAAGTAGGGGTGCCGGATAAACGGGTGCGCTTTATCCAAACCGATGCGGCCATTAATCCCGGCAATTCCGGGGGGCCGCTCCTCAACGCCGACGGAGAGGTGATTGGGGTCAACACCGCCATTCGGGCTGACGCCCAGGGACTAGGCTTTGCCATTCCTATCGAAACGGCCCAGCGGGTGGCGGAACAATTAGTCCGGGACGGTAAAATTCAACACCCCTACCTAGGGATTCATATGGTTACCCTAACGCCTGAACTTGCGGAGGAATTGCGCCGGGAAGAAAAACTGCCCTTTCCCCTAACGGCTGAAGCGGGGGTTCTCATCATTCAGGTGATGACGGATTCTCCCGCCGATCGAGACGGCCTAGAGGCGGGAGACGTGATTCTCTCTGTCGGCGACCGGCCCGTGAAAACCGCCGCCGAGGTGCAGGAACAGGTGGAAGCCAGCGCCATCGGCTCGCCTCTGCCCATTGAAATTCGCCGGAACCGGAGCCAGAAAACCGTGAATGTCCGACCGGGCCCCTTTCCTGAGTCGGACTAGGGACTTACATGCGGGTCCACTCGCTCAGGCGCCAAAAGCCGATAAACCAAACTGCGGCGATAAAGGCGCCTAAATTCCATTTAACGGAGTTCCGCAGAAGGTCAAAACGCTGTTGTTTGAGAGCGTCCTGAAGTTGAGCGCCCAGTTTTTCCCGAGCGCCCCGGGTAAAGGTGGTTAAATCACTTTTAATGGAATCCAAGGATTGCCCCGGCATCGGACTGACCTGTAATCCCCCCTGGTTGAGGAGATAGATCACCTCGTTGAGTTGGTCTTCGCTAACAATTTCGGGAATCCGACTCTCTACCGAGCGGATAGCGTTAAGTTGGCTTTCCTCGGTGCGGTTAATTTGGCGCTGGTTAAGCTGATCAATACGGACAGTATTGAGAATCCCCAGGGGCACCAAGAGGAGGTAGAGGATGCCAATCAGGAGAGTCAGCCAGGAGAGCAATTTCAGGAACCGCAACTCCCACCGTCCCCGCTCCAATTCGGCGCCGGCAAAAACGAGAGAAAGAGCGAGGAGAGGGACAATCACCTTATCCACCAACAGCCCAATGGTTTGGAACTCCCAAATGGGATTCATCGCCTTCAGAGGCGTAAGGGTATAGATCCAGTCGATCAGGGTGAAAATCAACAGACCATAGCCCAACCAACGCAAAATTTGCAGAGCCTGGCGAACGCTAAAGTCCAATTCCTGCAACTCGGGGGATGGGGGGGGACTCAGCTCGTGGTTATCTAGGGGGCGCATAGAAAAGTTGTCGGACAATCAATAAGGTTTAATTAATACGACGAAACCACTATAAACGAAAGGGGACTCTGCGACGACCCCCTTCTCCCAGTTCCGCTCCCGCGGAGTTGACTTTTTCTTTCTGGCCCGGAAACAGCTACCCTAAATAAACCAGCGTAGGGAGAAAGCGCCGATTGGGGACTGATTTTAACTTTGATGTCATTGTAGTGGGATCCGGGGCGGCGGGTCTCTACGCAATCCTCTGCTTACCCCCCGCGTTAAAGGTGGCTTTAATTACCAAGGCCCAACTGAAAACCGGTGCTAGCGATTGGGCCCAGGGCGGCGTCGCCGCGGCGATTGCGCCCACGGATTCTCCTGCTCTGCATTTCGCCGACACCCTTGCGGCCGGTGCCGGTCTCTGCGAGCCGGAGGCGGTGCGATTTTTAGTCGAACGAGCACCGGCGGCCATTGAGGACTTAGTGCGTCGAGGTGTCCAGTTTGACCGCTCCGGCGCCGACTTGGCCCTGACCTTAGAGGCGGCTCACTCCCGGCCGAGGGTGCTCCACGCAGCCGACCGGACGGGGCGGGCCATTGTCAGTATTTTGCGAGAGCAAGTGCAGGCTTTGCCCCAGGTCAAGATTTTCTCCCAGGCTACAGCCCTCAACTTACTGCTGGAAGACGGCGAGTGTCGGGGTGTCTGCGCCTTTTACGAGGGTCAAATCCGCTGGTTGGAAAGTCGGGCGGTGTTGCTGGCCACCGGTGGCGGCGGGCAGGTTTACGCCCAAACCACCAATCCCAAGGTCAGCACCGGCGATGGCGTAGCTTTAGCTTGGCGGGCCGGCGCCCAGTTGCGGGATTTAGAGTTTTTTCAATTTCACCCCACGGCGCTGACCAAACCCGATGCGCCCCATTTCCTCATCAGCGAAGCGGCCCGGGGGGAAGGCGCCCATTTGTTAGACCGCCGGGGAGAGCGGTTTTGCTTTCAATACCATCCCCAGGGAGAATTGGCGCCTAGGGATGTGGTCAGCCGGGCTATTTTCCAACACTTGGAAGCCACGGAAGCCGACCCGGCCCGAGCCACGGTCTTTTTGGATCTCAGCCCCATCGCCCCGGAGCGGATCCAGCGCCGTTTTCCCAATATCGTTGAACGTTGCCGCCAGTGGGGAGTAGACATCTTTACCGAACCGATTCCCGTGGCGCCGGCGGCTCACTACTGGATGG
>JBKCES010000401.1:0-13194 GCA_046304295.1 Cyanobacteriota bacterium
TACACACAAGTGTCCGAATCCCCCCTAGCCCCCCTTTGAAAGGGGGGAATCAGCCTTCAAAGTCCTCCTTGTAAAGGGGGATTTTGGGGGATCAAATCCAAGATTTAGGTCTTTAGCCAAGATTCTGTGTACACCGTAGCCTTTCTAAGGGGGGTTAGGGGGGTCTGGCGTCTGTACCCGATAGCGCCGCAGAACGGCCCGGCCCTAAACGTTGCGCTTAATTTTATCTTTTTGGCTGATGAAGATCAGGCCAATGGTCGCCGGGATGACCACGATGGTAGCGCCGAGTACCAAGCTCCAAAGGAAGTTTGCTAAAGAGGGGGTCATGGGAATTTAACCTTTATTTCATAAGTGACAGGGCATTGGTTAGCTATTTTATCGGGTTTTTCGCCCTATCTACAACGGAGTCAGTTCCCCGCCGCAAATTTGCCACCGCCGCTCCGCTAGGGGCCGGAGTTCCTCGGGGTCGTGGGTGACCACCAGGAGCGTCCAGTGGGCTTTGAGTTTTTCCAGAAGATTAACCAACTGGCGCCGCATCGACCAATCCAACCCGGCGGTGGGTTCGTCCAAGAGTAAAACATTGGGCTGGCGGACGAGTTGCACCGCTAGGGACAAGCGCCGTTGTTGGCCGCCGCTGAGCGCTTGGGGCGCGGTTTCCCAAGGAATTTCCGCCAGACCAACTTCCCCTAGGGCCTGCTCCAGTTGCGCCCGGTCAATTTCCGGGTGTCCCAAACGCAGTTCTTCTAAAACGGTGTTGCCGCAAAAATGGCGCTCCGGGAACTGAAACACCAGCCCCCCCAACTGTTGCAGGTGATCCGCAGTCAACTCCTGCTCCCGCCAGAGAATGGTTCCCGCAGTGGGTTCCGCCAGCCCCGCCAGAATTTCTAGGAGGGTGCTTTTGCCGGAGCCGCTGGGCCCCACAATTAAACCCATCTCCCGGGGTGCCAACTGCAAATTAATATCCTTTAGAATGGGGGTCGCGGTCGCCGCCGGATGGTAGCCCACCCCTTTGAGATAGAGCATGGTTTTTGAGCGCCAGGTCTCGGATCTCCCCTAGCCTAACATTCTCCTTTCTCCTCCCTCTAGGTCACGATGAAGATCAAGTCTCTGTTTATCAGCGCCAGTCTTTTGTTTGCCGCCCTCGCGGCGCCGGTCTGGGCCGGCGATCCCTTTCGGACTCAGAACCCCCACCCCATCGGCGACCACACGGAGGCGGCCTTTAACGCCATCTTCCGGGACGGTAATTACCTTCTGGCTCAATCCCTGTTGGAAACCGCCGTCGCCCAAGAACCCCAGGAACCCCTCGCCCTGGCCATGCGGGCCTCGTTGGCCTACGACAACAACGATTTTGAGCTGATGAAACGCTACGCCGAGCGCACCCAACGGGCGGCCCAAGCTCTGAAAAATACCGATCCCCTCCGGGGCAATTTATACCTCGCCGTGGGTTACTTCCTAGAGGGCGGCTATTTAATGAAACAAGGCAACTATCTTGGCGCCGTGGGCAAGGCCGGGACGGTTTTTGAGCATGTGGAAAAGGCTAGTCAAATTGACCCCAACGACCCGGAATTGAATCTCTTGCGGGGTTATTTAGATTTGTTCTTGTCTAAATACACGCCCTTTAGCCAGTCGGATCAGGTGATTCAACGCTTTGAAAGGTATGCCTCTCCCCCCTACCTCCGCAATCGGGCCCTAGCCATCACCTACCGGGATCTGAAAAAATACGACCAGGCGCTCTCTTACCTCAACTTGGCGCTGGCGGAAACCCCCGATAACCCAGAACTGCTTTACCTAAAGGGGCAATTCCTTCGTATCCAGGGACGGGAGCAAAAAAATCTGACCCTACTTCAGCAGGCTCAGGGCTACTACCAACAGGCGCTGGCGAAACAAAGCCAACTCTCCCGCTCTGTGACTGTGCAGTTAAACCACGAAAATAACGCCGTGGGTTTTGAAATCGAAAAACTCCAGCAAAATCCCAACCTTGCTTCTTTTTAGGTTTTATCCTCCTAAACTTCGGCGTTGCTCAGTGGGATAAGCCCCCCTTGTAAGGCGATGCCTTTAACGGGGGAAGCATGATTTGTCTTTCATTATAAACTAATTTAAGGAACTCGTATACCGTCAACTTGGAGCATGGTGCCATTTCCTTTGCGGATCTCCCCTAGTTGACCCGTCTAACCTTATCCTTAAAACTGTTCGTCTAAATGATTAATACGCCAATTCAACAATGAAGTTCAAAATTATTGTCTTTTTGCTTTTACTCACGACTATGGTCGGCTGTGGGCAAGCTTCTGATAGTGATGATGGTGACGATGGGGGCCAAAGTTCCTCTCCTGAGTTAAATCAAGGGGGAGATCAAGACCAAGGCGAGGGTAAAGACAAGGACGAGAAAGACAAAGATGAAAAGGATAAGGACGACGATGATGATGACGAGGATGACTAATTCATCAGCTTTATAGCGGTATTCTCTCGACTGAGGGAGATTCTGGGGCGGTCTGTCCCTGCCCCTCCTTGGGAGAGGGACTTAAAACCTAGATATAAAGAGGGTTTTGGCTCGCCTTCTCCCAGAATTGGGAGAAGGGCCTGGGGAATGAGGACAAGCAAAGAGCGTTCTCACTAATCTGTGAGCCGCTATACATAAGGACTCCTCCCCAACCCCCCTTGGAAGCGAATCGGAGCCTGTTCATGATTGACTTAGGCTTGCTATGTAGCATTTACATGTGAGATATAAACCCCACCTGCCGCAAAACACAGATGGGTAAAGGGCTAGAGTGGACTTTATTCACGACTCATTCTTAAATACTATATATATATTAGACTTCTCTGAAATATAAATTGTGAGCTAAAATAAATTAAAAGTCCTATAGATTTTGTGGTTTTACTGTGCTTGACGAAAAAGCGTTTTATGCACTAAAGCAAATTTCAGTGAGGTCTCGCCTCAAAATGTAATTCTTGTTACCAAACCATGTGGGAGCCTCAAGACCCAAAAGTAATCTGGGTGTAAGAGCAAATGATTTCTATGGTTCAAGGGTTGCCCCCCTCTGGGTTTGATAGACTGATTTTTTCCTTCTCTAACTTTAACTCCGCTTCCAGTTCCTTCCCCAAGAAATAATTGAGGAAAGTCCGAATCACCGCAATCAGACCCAACTGTCCTAAGCTCTCTAAGCTAGGGGCGACGGTGGTGGCTAAAATATCGGCGCCGAGTTGAAATTCGAGAGCTAAAGCCAACCAGGTTCCAAAACATAACCGAAGGGTGTTAAAAGATTGGAAACGATTGGTTCTTAAATTGAAGCGCAAAGCCAAACGGATTGTTTGCACAAAGCCTACAATAATACAAAAAACTGAGGCCATTTCTAGACAAAATTTAGAGATGGCAACAATTTGGGCAAGGGTGTGTTCTAAAAAATGTAAAGATTCCATTGTTAATCTTTTTTAATTCCCCTTCACTAGAATACCGATAAAGGCAAAAAAGCCGACTCCGATTAAAGCAATGGCTACAATAAAACTGAGGGATAATCGAGGCGTGTAAGTAAAGTGTCCCCTTTCAATGCGTTTTAAATCCTGACGATGGGACAGCGCCGCCGCCAAGAGTGCCAAGGTGCCGATGGAAATAAACGCTAGTCCTAAAATCCGGGAGAGATTTAAAGCATTGACGCCGGTGTCAAAAGCGCCGTGTATAGCGGCCACCACCCGGTCAATACCAAAACCAAAACTAATCAGAGATAAACTGGTGCGAATCCAAGCCATTAAAGTCCGTTCCGCGGCGGCGCGGTTGCGTTCCTTGGCAAGTTCGTTGGTCATATTGTAGGAATCGGGCGGAGGATTCATAAGACTGAGATACAGTGTGGGTCAAGTCTCTGGAGATACGTTAGCCGTAGGCAAAAGGGTGTTTTCTAAATGGGCTGAGGTTAAATCGACCCCCTCAAGATTAGCGCCGGTAAGGTTCGCTCCGGTCAAGTCGGCGCCGGTGAGATTTGCCTGAGTTAAATCGGCGCCGGTTAAGTTCGCTTCGGTTAAATCCGCTTGACTGAGATCCGCGTTTTGTAGATCGGTATAGCGTAAATCCGCCCCTTTTAAAACGGCGCGGGCTAAATTGGCGTGACGCAGACGAGTATAGGGAATTTCCAGTTGTTCTAAGTTACAGCCCTCTAGATTGAGATAATCAAAATAAATCCCGGTTGCGCTGGCCATTTCCAGAGCTTCAATGCGAGCAATAGCGTAGGGTCTTCCTTGGGTGTTGTTAATGATTTCTAAGGCTTCTAAATTGCTTTGCTGTTTGCGTTTAGAACTTTCGAGGATATACATCCAGGCGGCGGTGACAATGCTAAAAGACTCCACATTGCCAACGCTAATCACGTCCCCTAATTTGGCGGTTAGGCAGTCGTCGCTAAACTGAGCTTGGTTGCAGATTTCAAAACGATGGACAAGCCCTAAAATCCCTAAAGAAATCAGGGAAGCGATCAGTAAACGGAAGCCAAAGGAGTGTCTGAGCAGACGGAAAAAGGGATTTTTTTTCCGCCGTTTCTGGGTCTCAAACCAGGTGGTTTTTCGATGGGGGGAAGAAGTCGGCATTGTGGGTTAGCTCATAAATACAAAAGATTTAAGAGATTGTTTTAAAAGGGGCGGCGCCTTGGTTTTATCCCCCCTAGCCCCCCTTTGAAAGGGGGGAACTGGAGTCAAAGTCCTCCTTACAAAGGGAGATTGATAAACATTCTCTAAAAAACAAAAGTGGTGCGAATGACGCCAATTACATCGCTACTGTTGCCCCGATCTTGGTTCGGCGCTAGGAGCCAAATGAATCCCGGCGTAATGGAAATATTATTGTTCAGGGCGTAGCGATAAAAGCCCTCTAAATGGAGGGGAACGTCCACTTTAAAGGGTTGGGGATTGCCGCCGTTGAACCCGGTTAAATAGGGCTGAGCGCCGACGACAAAACCCAATAAATCCCCTTCTTTGGCGACGTTGGCAAAACCGAGGGTAATGGCATAGCTTAAAATATCGCCGTCCCCTTGACCGATTAAACGGGCGTTGGTCGCGGAGAACCAGCCGCTCAGGGCGATGTCGGCGCTGGGTTGCCAGGCGAAATTAAGGCCGTAGGCGTTGCTAATGACGGGATATTGATCAATGCCTAAACGGTCTCCAAAGAGGATGTCTTGCCCCGCCAAACTATTAGCCACGGCGGTGCCCGCTACCCCTAAACCGTTGTAGTTAAAACCAAACCGTCCTGGGGGACTATAGTCGTTCAGGTAAACTGCGGCGAGGGAAAATTCCTTAATTGGTTGCCAGGTCAACTGCCCCAAAGCGCCGTAACCGCCGTTAAATAATCCTTGCCCCTGTCTCGGGTTTCCCGCTTCTAAGCCAGAAGCTAAATAACCGGCGGATAATTTGAGAGAGTCGAAGACTTGATAGTTAATCATCACCCCCGTACCGCCGCCGCCTAAGCTGTAAATGGGATTCCGTTGCCCAAATTCCGAGAGAGAACCCCGACCGCCGCTGGCGTCGTCCAGGAGAGGATTTTGAGTGGGAATAAAGGGTTGATAGGCGCTGGAGCTACTGGTCACGTTCACTAGTAATTTTTCGCTCAGGGGGAAAATATATTGCAACGCCAACATCTGTAAAGAGTTGTTGGTATTCGCCGCAAATTGGGAGGAGAGAGTACCCTCCGCGGTTTCCGGGGAAACATTGATGCCAAAGGCCGTGGGGGTTTCAACCCCGGGTAAATTAAAGCTTGTTCGCAGGGGCGCGTTCCCGGCAAATAAACTGGTAATTAAGGCGTCCTGACCGGTAAAGCTGGTGACGAAGTTTAAATTAGTCCGATACTGTAAAACCGTTTGATTACGACTATTACTCTTCCCAAAGACGTCTGCGACGCTAAAGATAGCGGAACCCATTAATTTAGTAGTAGTGGAAAAGCTATGGTCTTCTAAATAAGCTAGCCGATGCTCTAGGTTGTCAACCTTGCCCCCGAGGGCGCCTAATTCAGTGGCAAAATTTTGGGCTAATCGTTTGAGAATGTCTAGATCTTCTCGCAGAACCGCCCCATTTTCCGCCAGTAGTTTTTCCACTGTATTCAAACAGGCGTTTAACCCCGCCGCAAACTCCCAACGACTCAGGGCCCGATTCCCCCGAAAAGTGCCGTCGGGATAACCGGCGATACAGCCGTAACGGGCCACTAAACTTTGCAACGCTTCATAGGCCCAATCCGTGGTTTGTACGTCCCGCAATTGCTCCACGGCGTTAACTTGTGCCAGAGGATCGGCGCTAAAACTCAGAGTTCCCCGTTGTTGTCGGATTTCCCGTAGCGTTTTTGGCGCCGTTTCTTGGGCATAAAGGGAAGGGACAAAACCCAAAAAGATTAGGAAAAATAAGCTCAGTCGTAACATGGTAAATAAAGCTCCTCACACGATTAGAGTAAATTTTGTATAGCAGACCTAAATGGTTGGTGAACACAATCCAATGATTATTCCCCCTAACTCCCATTGGAAAGGTCTGGAGTTAAATAAAGGCTGTTCATAATTCACTTAAACCCGCTATATAACCCATCACAATCTTGATTTATAGCGGTGTTTTCGGGTTCGTCGGCGTAAGATCCTCAATATCTTGGGATTTGACTTTGTCGAGAGGAATTAGAACCTGCTTCTGCAACGAACCAAAATCGATCTTGCTCAAATCGACTGAGCGAACCCGCCTGTTGTGTTGCGTGTGGTAATACAATTTTTTGTTCTTCGTATCATAGACGGTCGTCCAGATGGTGGAACTGCGCATATCTTTGGTCTTGGCTTCGCCTTGCCCCTCGGCAGAACCCAGCGGTAAGTTAAAATTATCCAACATGCGAAATAGTTCGTAGACCGTCTCTTGCCCCGTCGGCGTGGGACGCGCCGTCTGCGAGAACGCCACGGCCCGGACAAACCGCGACGGGGGAGTGTTATCACCAGGCAACCCAATCATCCCGCTTCCGCCGCCCAGCGGCGCAAAGTCCATGTCCTCAAGCCGCTTCGTCGGCAACGCCACGTGAGACAGGTTGATGTAGTTCCGAAGGTTGGTAATATGCCAGTCATAGTTCGGCGCATTGGTAATCACACCGAGTGGCGCGTCGTAGATGACAAGTTCGCCCTTCACGTATTCGATCACGATGGCTTTGCCGCTTGGTTCAGTGACGATCCAGTGCCCTGGCGGAGCAAAGCCAAGGGATGGCGCAACCACCGGCGTTACGCGAACTTTGGCGAGCGCCGCCTTGGCCTCGTCCACCGTCGCGCTAGTCGAAAGCAGATAGGGAACGACATCACCGGGCCCCATGCTCATGTTCGACTTAGCTGGGTCATAGGCTTGATACTCCGTAAAGCCCGGAAGGTAGAATCCATTGACCGCAAGACCCTTTTCATTCATACCGTCGAGAATCAGACCTTCGCCCATAGCAGGGGCGTCCAAGCCGATAAACCCGTGCCGCCCTTTCCAGCTCAAGCCCGGTTTACGGTCAGGCGTATGACCCACAAATTGCTCCCCGCGGGGGAGGATGACCACCTGGGAGAGTAAGTCAAAAGTTCCCCATTCCATGGTGCGGCCGAAAACGACCGCCCCGTCTCGCGCCTTCAGGGTAATCCCGGTACAGGCATCGACAACGGGCGCCATTGCGACAGCAATAATTGCAGAGAACAAAGCTAGGAGTTTTGGAATTTTCATGCGTCCTATTCCTTGATTGAGTTGGCAAAACTAATTTTAGTTAAGGTGAGTCATGGGGGCTTAAGTGTCCGTCAGTCATCATACGGTAATTTCCACGATATCACGCCAAAATACACATTTTTTTAAGAATCTTTCTGGACATTATGCTCAAATGAAATGATCACCAGAAGTTTAACGGCGCCGCCCTTGCCCAAAACCTGCGGGACGGTTCTGACGGCGCTCTTGGGCGGCTAATTTTCTCATAATCTCGGACGCCTCCTTACCTTGATGAAGAAGTTTTACCATCATTTTGAGCGGTTGATCAATGTGGGTAAAAAAATGTTTATAACCGGCGCAGAGATAATTTAAGCCCGGCTCCCCATCGGGGGTTTCGAGGAAACGATGTTTGGGACACTCGCCATGACAGGCAAAACGAACCTCGCACTCTCGGCAATACTTCGGTAAAGTGTCCGATTTATCCTGACCAAACTTAAATTGGCGCCGGCTCCCAACCAACTCCGCCATGGAATTGTCCTGAATATTCCCGAGAAGATAGTCGGGTTCCACAAAATGATCGCAGGAGTAAAGATCGCCGTTATGTTCCAAGGCGACGCCTAAACCACAGGTGGGGGAAAAGAAACACATTCCCGTCGGCAAATTCAACCAACTTCTGACCGCCGCCTCAAAGGTTTGCACGAAGACTTTGCCCACATCTTTACGAATCCATTCATCAAAAATAGTGGTTAGGAAAACGCCAAATTGTTCGGGTAAGACAGAATTTTCTGAAACTGTGGTTCCCTGTTGATAGAGGGTTCTACCGTCTTCGTTCAGGCGCTCGACAACGGGGATAAACTGAATCCAATCGGTTTTCACTTCATCCCGTAGAAAACGATAAACCTCTAAAGGATATTGGCTATTGACCCGATTGACGGTGGTTAAGATATTGTACTCAACGCCGTGTTTTTGTAACAGTCTTAATCCTTTCATCACCTTATCAAAGGTTGGCCGACCGGCTTTATCCACCCGATTGGCGTCATGGAGTTCCCTCGGCCCGTCTAAACTCAAACCGATTAGATAATTATTGGCCTTAAAAAATTCGCACCATTCATCATCTAAGAGGGTGCCGTTCGTTTGTAAGGTATTTTCAAAGGTCATGCCGGGCTTACGGTATTTTTCCTGATAGGCGATGGCTTTTCTGAAAAAATCCACTCCCATCAAAGTCGGCTCTCCCCCCTGCCAAGCCACCGTCACTTCCGGGGTTTGATGGGCTTCAATCAGTTGATGAATATAACGTTCTAAAAGCTCGTCCGACATACGAAATTTACTGCCGGGGTAAAGTTCTTCTTTATCGAGGAAGAAACAATAGGAGCAATCTAGATTACAAATAGCGCCGGTGGGTTTGGCGAGAACATGGAAGCGGGGGGGAGCGTATGGGGTCATGGGGGTTAAGAAAGAGATTTTTAATTAAAACATTAACTGAAGGGAAAAACCCGTTCCCAATCTTTTTGGATACTGGCCACTTGCCAATTATTGACCCGGGCCGCCTTGAGGGAAGCCTGATCCACTTCGCCGTAGGCAAATTCCCGTTGCGGGTCGTCGTGGTTAATTAACAGTTGTAAGGACGGCGCGGCGTTTTGACTGTAGGTCAGCATGGCGATATCGCCCCCAGATCTGACATTTCCCGCCGCAAAAATAGGGGTCTTGCCAATATGTAAATTAATCCCCACAGGTTTTTGCTGTTGATCATTAAGGGTCTCCACTTCCGGCAAGCGCCAGATAACGCCCTTCCCCCCTAGGAGCCGAAACTCTTTTTTGAGAGAACTACCAATGACCTGTTGGGGCGGGATTCCATAGAAGTCTTCGGAAATCACCCGAATAAAATCCATGCCGCCCCCGGAGGAAATCCAGGTTTGAAAGCCCTGTTGCCTCAGATAACTTAACAATTCCAGCATCGGTTGATAAACCATTTGGCTCAGGGGAACGCCAAAGCGGGGATGTTGGGCGGTCTTGAAAAAAGCCTTAACCTCGGCGCTAAATTTCGCCTCGGTTTGATTGGCTAAACTCTCCGCCAGCGCCGTCATAACTTGCTCTCTGCTCATTTGAGCCAGCTCCGCTAAATTCCCGTCCAGAAGGGCGCGATAAACCGGAGTCAGCGCCGGATTGTCGGGGGGATTTTTCCGCAACCGCCACTGGAGAAACAAAACCTGGATTAAGGGTTCCTCGCACCAGAGAGTTCCATCATTGTCAAAGACGGCGATACGGTCGGCGCTGGGCGTAAAGTCGGGAGAGCCGGGAGTGGCGACGCCCAGGATAAAGGCCAAGAGCGCCGCTTTAACGGGGCCCGGGCGCCAACTGGGTAAGGGATCGGCGCTTTTTGAGGAGGCTAGAACCGGCCACAGGCCGGATATGAGACCCAAAGAAGTTCCGAAACTGAGTTGTAAAAGACGGCGCCGCGGGAGAATAAGCATCGGGAGATTTAGGAAAACTAAGAGGATGTTTAATAAGCGTTGATCCGCCGCCTCAATCCCTCAACTTTGGGGGACTTTGACGACCGTTCCCCCCAGAATTGGACGGAACCATCGTTTTAACGATCAAGGATTTCAACGGCATGAGGGGACGGGGTCGTTCCTGGCTATATCGCGCTCCCTGATCCGGCGCCGTCGAGCAGTTTGCGAATTTTTTTGAGATAAATCGCGGTGATGGCCGTATTGAGCAACAAATATAAGGCAATCGCCGCAAAGGACAGTTTTTGTTCGGGAAAATTCACCCCGGCGATGGCCAAGGCCATGCCGGGGTGACGGGAAACCGTCGAGACAGCCAACGCCGCCCGGTCATCGGGGTCGGGGCCGCCAAAAAGATGACCAACGACTAACCCAATTACCACAAACAGTACGGCGACTAAGACAGTGCCGTTCCCAATCAAGGAGAGAATTGATGGAAGGGATTTGACTAAGATTACCAATACTCCTAGTAACAAAAGGATGTTGCCAACCCGCGAGAGGATAGTGGCCGCCTTCCCCGCCACCTTTGGCAGAGCGTAGTGAGTCATAACTCCTAATACCAGTGGTAGTAAAATCACTTTTAGGACGATTTCCGCCACTGTCGCCGGTAAAATTGTCACCGACTGTGGAAAGGCTCTGTCAAAAATTTCAATGAGTAATGGCACAAAGACGATGGCCAACAGGGACATGGCAACTAGTAAACCAATCACATAGGATGCTGTTGCCCCGGCCTTTAACTGTTTCTTGGGCAGTAATGGCGGAATTGGCGACACTGAAAGCGCAAATAGGGCAATCTTAACGGCGGGATGCACGTGGCTAAATAGGGCAATTAATAGACCGGCAACCAACGGCATCACCAGATAAATAGGGGCGATCGCCCTGACTAGTTGTTGGGGTTTACGCACTAAGCCAGTGAGATCCCGAAAACTGGATTCCAAACCCAGGGAAAAAACCGTCAGAAAAATACTGCCCTTGACCAATAAACCAACCAGTTGCGCCGGGGTCATAACGTCAACGTCTCCCAAGAGGTCTCAAAAATTAAGCGCGCCAGGGAAAAGGCGATCCGCTAACCCCCCTTTCCCCGCAATCGTCAGGCTTCGACTTAACGAGCGCCGGCGGTTGACGTCATTTTGTCCATCACCTGTTCCAGGCTAAAGCTCGCCGCTTTTTGCCGGGGCGGATAGGCTTTAAACGTCTCTAGGAACTGAGCCACATAGGCCTGAGCGGGCACCAGTAGGAAGACGTGGTCTAACATCCAATCCCAATAGGTGTTTGATGTCACATCCGCCCGTTCGTAGGGATCAGTCAGGAGGTTAAAGATCTTGGGAACCCGCAGCGCCACAAAGGGTTCTGCCCAGATTTGTAACGTTCCCGTTTGCCGTTGCTCCATAAAGACAATTTTCCAATTGTCGTAGCGCAACCCCGTCAAATCGCCATCATCGGAGAAGTAGAAGAACTCCACCCGCGGACTTTTGTCGGTTTTACCCGTCCAATAATCCAACATGTTGTAGCCATCTAGGTGAATCTTAAAGGTCTTATTCCCGACTTGGTGACCGGTTAAGAGTTTTTGCTTAACTTCCGGTTCCCCGGCCGCGGCCAAAAGGGTCGGCAGCCAATCGAGATGGCTCACAATTCCCGTGATGTTCGTGCCAGCCTCAATCTTACCGGGCCAACGCACCAAACAAGGCACCCGATAAGCCCCTTCCCAGTTGGAATTTTTCTCATTGCGGAAGGGGGTCATGCCCGCATCGGGCCAACTGTTCATGTGAGGGCCATTGTCGGTGCTATACATGACGATGGTGTCGTCGGTAATGCCCAGTTCATCCAAGAGATTAAGCATCTCCCCAATGCAATTATCATGGTAGATCATCACGTCATGGTATTCCGACTGCCAGCGACCGGATTGACCCAAATCTTGGGGTCGGGCATGAGTACGGAAGTGCATGTGGGTAGTGTTGAACCAGACAAAGAAGGGTTCCCCGGAGGCCACGGCGTCGCGGATAAAGCGTTTCGCCTCGGTCATAAATTCTTCGTCGCAAGTTTGCATCCGTTCTTTGGTCAATGGGCCGGTATTTTCAATCCGTTGGGTGCCGTCGCCATTGGCCCAGCAGTGCAACACGCCGCGGGGGCCATAATTTTGCTTGAAGTTGGGAAAATCTTCCGGTTGGGGATAATCCCGTAATTCCGGCTCCTCTTCGGCGTTGAGGTGATATAAATTGCCGAAAAACTCGTCAAAGCCATGCATGGTGGGCAAATGCTCGTCCCGGTCGCCGAAGTGGTTTTTGCCAAATTGGCCGGTGCGATACCCCAGGGGTTTCAGCAATTCAGCAATGGAGGGATCGTCGGCATGAAAACCGAGTTCAGCCCCCGGTAACCCCACTTTACTTAAGCCGGTACGAAACACCGATTGCCCTGTGATAAATGCCGCCCGCCCAGCAGTACAGCTTTGCTCGGCGTAGTAGTGAATAAATTTTGCGCCCTCGTTGGCGACCCGATCAATATTGGGGGTTTGATAACCCATCAGACCGTCGCTATAGCAACTGAGGTTGCTCTGTCCGATGTCGTCGCCCCAGAGAATGAGGATGTTGGGTTGTCCGTTTGGCATAAAGTTAAAGTCTCCTAGATATTTAATGACAGGTTTCCACAAGCATAGAGTTGATTGCCCCAGAGCGCCGGAGTCAATCCAGAGAACTTGGGCCATCCTCAAAACCTATCCAAGCCCCAGAGTAGCAAGGTGCTGATGGGAAGTTGATCAAAAAAACGCAATTTTGAGGCTTATCCGCCCAAGGATGACGACGGGAGCATCTCAACCTTGAAACTAGTACGATTCAAACCTTGATCCTCACCCAAAATCTCTCTCCCTCTTTGGGAGAGGGACTTTGGCTCCCCTTCTCCTGCTCTGGGAGAAGGGGCTGGGGGATGAGGGCAAACAAAGCAACTGACAAAACTGAGATGCTTTCATAGAATATATTCGGCGTAGTCGTAACGCACCTCCCGGCGCCGGGGTTTGACGCGTTACGCTGTCGCCAATGTATCCTAC
>JBKCES010000402.1:0-3098 GCA_046304295.1 Cyanobacteriota bacterium
TCTAGAAAATCTGACCCTAACGGGCGCCGATAATTTGGAAGGTATCGGCAATTCCTTAAACAATAAACTCACCGGCAACAGCGCCGATAATCTCCTTAACGGCAGCGCCGGCGCCGATATTTTGACCGGGAAAGGCGGCGCGGATACCTTTATCTTTAACTTCAGTCAATCCCTCATTACCGCTTCGGACTGGATTAAAGATTTCACCCTTGGGGAGGATAAAATCGACCTGCTAACCCAAGGAGGGGGAAATCTAAATGCGCCGGTGAGTTTCACTCGCGCGGCAGATCATAAAGCCGCCACCACCACGTTAACAGAAGTAATGACCCAGGTCTTTACCGACGCTAACGGCGCCCTAGAAGGCAATCAAGCCCTCGGTATTAACAGCGCCGCCTTGGTGAAGGTGACAACGGCGGAGATTCGGGGGACCTATTTGGTGGTCAATAACAGCAACGCTCTTTTCCAAGCTGACAAAGACCTGTTAATCAATATCACAGGCTTAAAAGGAGGATTACCCGACTTCGGTGCTGTTCCTATTAACAGTTTCTTCGTCTAATTTTCAGCACTCTGGTTTCCTATTCTTCTGAGTTTAGGAAACCTTTCGCTAAGTAATCGCAGAGGTGTATTATGGCTACAGATAACGGTTTAGGTAATACTGCGGGAACCCTCAGTTACGCTATTTTCCAAGCCAACTAACTAGTGGGAGATGATGCCATTGTTTTAAATAACAACGTCCGTTTAACTGGCGGGCTCTCCGGGAATGAGGCTGGTAGTTAGGGTGCCAATTGGCCAGAACCTTTACTGGATAAGCTTTTCTGAGTCAACGCCAAATCTTCATTGTATAACAGGATACAGTCCTCGGCGTGATCCCCAGAGATCCCTCTATTTCCCGCAGCAACTGCCAGAGTAAACAAAGCAAGACACAAAGACAGTTGATGTCCTTGACCCCGTGCTTTTCGGGTATCTAGTATCTCCGCAAATGCTTCTAAAATCTCGATTCGCTTCGATGATGCTTGGATTGACACGCTCATGATACTTTCTAAGGTTTAGTACTCTGTTAGATCCTATCATATCATCACTTTTGTGAAAATGAAATAGTCCTGATATTTATAGCGGTATTCAGACGTGTGAGAACACTGAAACCCTTACTGAGTAAGGGTTTCAGCCGTCTTATTTGTCCCTCACCAGCGCAGACACCGCTATATCCCTGATGAAGATCAGATTGTTAGCAAAACTTATATGACAAGGGTAGAGGGAGAAAATACAAGATTACGTCACTACTTGGCGCATCTTCATCGTAAGACTCTCTGTTATTCAAAATGTGTCCAAATGTTAAAAAATTCTCTTAAACTTTTAATTCATTATCTTAAGTTTAAAAATGTTTCAGTTCCTGTTGCTTGTCCATAGTTCCTCTTTAAGCTTGACAACGCCTCCAGAGAGCTAGGACTGAGCGTAGCCGAAGCCCGCCACTATACAATGTGGGGCCTGACCTGATGGGGTGACGGATGCCTCTCAAAAAATTTTCTTTAGCCCTAGACGGATTTAACATCGCCGTCCTACTCGTGTTTCTCGTCTCCTTAAGTCTGCGCTTTTGGGGACTAGAACGTTTTAACGCTCTGGTTTTCGACGAGGTCTATTACGCTAAGTTCGCCAATGATTACTGGCTGGGTAAGCCCTTTTTCCCTTCCCACCCGCCTTTAAGTCATTACCTCATCGCCCTGGGACTGAGGATTGGCTCCCTCTTTCCCTCTGCCCCGGATAGCGTCAACACCTTGACCGGCTCCCTCCATTCCACCTGGAGTTATCGCTGGCTCAACGCCCTCATTGGCTCATGGATTCCCCTCCTCGTCGGCACCGTCGCTTACCTCCTGACCCAGCGCCGGATGTTAACCCTGCTGGTCATGGTTTTAGCCCTCCTAGATGGGCTGTATTTGGTGGAATCCCGCTATGCGTTGAATAATATCTACCTCGTCTTTTTTGGTCTACTGGGGCAAATCGGAGTCTTGGCCTATTTGCGGCGCCGCCGGTTAAGGTTTTTAATTCTCGGCGGCGTTTTCCTCGGTTGCGCTGGCGCCGTCAAGTGGAACGGTTTCGCTTTTCTGCTGGGAATTTATCTCCTCTGGGGACTGGCCTGGCTCTGGCGGGAGGAGAAAAATCCTCTCCAACGTTGGCGAGCCTTGAAACCCTTACCCGTGGTCTTAACCCTCGTCCTCCTACCGGCGCTGACCTATAGCCTGCTCTGGATTCCTCATCTGCTACTTAACCCGGATTACCGCTCCCTAGAAGGCTTTGGGCGTATTCACTGGGAAACTTGGCAATACCACAACCGCATCGGCAACGACCCCTCTGTCCATCCCTATTGCTCTCCTTGGTACAGTTGGCTAATCCTCTGGCGCCCCGTGGCCTACTATTACCAAACCGTCGGCGCCCATCAAATTATTTACGATGTCCACAGCATGGCGAATCCGATCCTGCTCTGGCTCTCCACCGGCGCGCTTCTACTCTGGTTCGGCTCCCTGATCTTGAATCGCGACCGCGCCTATCCTCGGGAAATCAGCTTTTATATTGGCGTCAATTACTTAGTCAATCTCCTGCCCTGGCTGAAAATCAGCCGTTGTGCCTTTTTTTACCATTACATGAGCGCCTATTTATTTAGCTGGTTCGCCTTGGCGCTGGTTTTAGAAACCCTCTGGCACCAACGGAGCGCCTTTGCCCGCCCTGTTTTTTGGCTGACCCTGGGGATGATTATCCTTGGCTTTCTCTATTGGTTGCCCATCTTTCTGGGTTTACCCCTGACCCCTGCGGCTTTCGGCGCTCGCATGTTGCTCAGAAGTTGGATTTAGCTCTTTTCAGGTCGCTTAAGACTGACTGCAAACGCTCGCTGTAAGTGATAAAACCAAAGGGGGATCAAACCCAAAACTGAGTCTTTAAGCGAGATCTGTCTACACCGTAGCCCTAGAGGGGGGGAGATTGCGGTACGCCCGCAGTTTCCGGTTCCCCGACTTGGAGGGATTGGTTGACGTTGGCTCTCAAGATTAGAACCCCCCCCAGCCCCCTCGCTAGAGGGGGTGGTAGATTGCGGTACGCCCGCAGTTTCC
>JBKCES010000403.1:0-8993 GCA_046304295.1 Cyanobacteriota bacterium
GCCCCAACCCCAACCCGGCGAAGCCTTTGTCGATCCCCTCACCCCCCCGGACTCAGCTCTCCTGCGGCTGGTGTTAACCCGTCAGGGAACTGTCCAGACCTTTTTAGAGGATTAGCTCCGAGTCTTTGCGGAAAACCCCTAACGCTTTACACTGGAATTTCGGATTATCCCGTTCTTTGAAAATTAGCGTTTAGCGAAGTAATCGTGCGTAAAATTATCCTTGCCGGCAATTGGAAAATGTATAAAACCCAGGCGGAGTCCCAGGCATTTTTGCGGGACTTTAAGCCCCTAGCGGAAGTAGCGCCGGAGAATCGGGAAATAGTCTTGTGCGTCCCCTATACGGATCTAGGCACCCTCTCGCAACATCTCCACGGCGGCCGGATTCGTCTCGGCGCTCAGAATGTCCATTGGGAAGACTGCGGCGCCTATACCGGAGAAATTGCTGGCGCGATGCTGACGGAGTTGGGTGTCCAGTATGTGATTATCGGCCACAGCGAGCGCCGACAGTATTTCGGCGAAACGGACGAAACCGTTAACCGGCGACTGCGGGCGGCTCAAAAGCAGGGGTTAACGCCCATTCTCTGCGTGGGGGAAAGTAAGGCCCAGCGGGATCATGGGGAAACGGAGGCGGTGATTAGTCAACAGTTAAAACGGGGTTTAGTTGAGGTGGATCAAAGCCGGTTGGTGATCGCCTACGAACCCATCTGGGCCATCGGCACCGGCGACACCTGCGAAGCGACCGAGGCTAACCGGGTCATCGGTGCCATTCGGGCCCAACTCGACTATGCCGACGCGCCCATCCAGTATGGCGGCTCGGTTAAACCGGAGAACATCGACGAGATCATGGCCCAGCCGGAAATCGACGGCGCCTTGGTGGGGGGGGCTAGCCTAGATCCCCAGGGCTTTGCCCGTATTGCTAATTATCAGTAAGGGGCCATGACCCTAAGCCAATGGTTAGGACTAACGGCGTTAGGAATCGCTGTCTATATCCTTTGGCAGTTCCGGCAACTGCTCCTGTTGATTTTCCTGGCCATTGTCCTGACCACGGCGCTTTTGCGGGGGGTGAAAGCGCTAGAAAGGCTGGGACTCCGGCGCCCCTGGGCGGTGAGTCTGGTTTTAGGGTTAACCCTAGGGTTAATGACGGCCTTCTTCGCCCTAGTTTTACCCCCTTTTTGGGAACAATTTAAAGTTCTGCTGGCCCAGGCGCCGCGGGTCGGTAATCGCTTGCAGGAACTGTGGCTTAATCTAGAATCTCAGGATTTGAAGCAGGTCTTGGAAAGTTACCTTCAGGGAACCTCCGTGGCGGAATCCTTGGCCCAGGTCGGAGCTAACCTCGCTCCCCAGCTCCTCGCTTGGCTCTCCAACTCCCTCAACGCCTCCTTACAAATTTTCTTCGCTCTCGGCTTGGCGGTGATGATGGTCTGTCGTCCCCAACCCTACCGGCACTTGGCCCTGAAACTTTTCCCCGCCTTCTACCGGCGCCGGGCGGACGAAATTTTGACCCTCTCAGAGTCGGCGCTGGGCAATTGGCTAACGGGCATTTTAATTAACTCCCTCTTTATCGCGGCGCTCAGTGGTTTGGGGTTATGGGCGCTGGGGATTAAATTAGTGCTGGTTCACGCCATTATGGCGGGGTTATTAAACTTTATTCCCAATATCGGCCCCGCAGCCAGTGTTGTTTTTCCCCTGATGATCGCCCTCTTGGATAGCCCCTGGAAAATCGGCGCCGTTTTAGTTTTATATTTTGTCATCCAAAATATTGAAAGCTATTGGCTGACGCCCATTGTCATGGCCAAACAGGTGGAGCTCCTGCCGGCGGTGACCTTGATGGCCCAGTTGGTCTTCGCCGCGGTGCTGGGACTCTGGGGTTTAATTCTCGCCTTACCCCTGACGGTGGTGATTAAAACCTGGCTGGAAGAGGCGCTGATTCGGGATATTTTGGATCAATGGGTCTAAAGCCGTTAAAATTGCCAGCAAGATTAACCCTCCTCCGCCCATGAGCGAGCGCTCCCCCAACCTAATCCTCGCGGACGCCGACGCGGTCTTCCGCCTGGGGTTGACCACGGCCCTCCTAGGAGAATTTCAAGTCTTAGCCCAGGTCGGGAGTTTTCAAGAACTGAACACGCTCTTAAAAACCGAAGCGCCAGATCTCATTGTTCTCGATCCCGTCGTTCCCTCTCAAGCCAACGGCGGCTGGCGCCAAGTTCGGCACCTGCGTCGCGCCCATCCGGGGGTTAAGCTCTGTTTACTAACCGCCAGCCTCGACTACGATAACCTAGCAGCGCTCCAGTCCCTAGGGATTGAGGGCTATTTTCCCAAAGGCACGGCACCGGCGGCCTTAAAGGAGGGTTTTCGGCGCTTGTTGGCGGGGGAAACCCTCTGGAGTCCCTGGCCGGGGCTTTCTCAGCCTTCCCAGTTACCTCCGGCCCAGCGTTGGCTCTGGCGGGGCTTTGCCCAGGGGTTCCGGCAAATAGACGGCGCCCTGGCAGAATTGGAACAAACCTTAACGACTCCCAACCTATCGGACTTTGACCGCCTCTTTTGGCGGGGGCGCCGCCGGGAATTACAGGCGGCCCGATGGTTGGCAAAACGGTTGGTTCCAGGTTCTCTCCAATCCGCCTGCCTAAAGCCCGTTTCCCCCGGGGGAGCCTTGGCCCTAACGCCAGCGCCGCTTTTACCCCAGGTTCTCGCTAATCCGCCTCTGATCAACGACCGTAATTTAACGGGCATTCCCCTGGAAATCGACATTCTTCAGGAAGACAAGCGCCGGGAGCTTCTGCAACTCTGTTGGAGCCAATGGGAGCGTTTCCAGGCCGATCTCCGGCGCCTCCAGGCCACCCCAGAGCAATTACCGGCGGACAGCGCCGCCCTCTGGGGGGAAATTTGGCAGAGCGTCGCCCTCGGGTTTTTAGGCAAATACGGCGCGCCCAAGGAAACGTTTAAGCTGGACGACCTCCAGGCGCTTTTAGCCAGCTATCGCCCCGTGTTAGAGAGGGAAAGTTTAGCACAAATTCCCCAGGGGCGACTGCTCTTAGAACGGGCCCTAGGGGTGGATTCCTCCGTAAACATTAACGAGACGACAGATTTAGAGTCAGACCCCTGGGCGCTCTATCTCCACCACGCCCTCATTCAGGTGGCCAACGGGGTGATGGTCTTTACCTTGAACTATTTTCCCCACCAGGAAGTCCTCAAACAAAGCCTTTACCAGAGCGATCTAATCTCCTCTCGGGCCATCGCTAAATTCCGTAACAATTTAACCTGGCATTACCAATGGCGGCGCTTTTGGCTGGAGCCAAAAAATATCTTTGAAAGCCGCCACGAACTGTTTTATTTTTCTCCTCAGGGGATTGAGATGACGGTGCTCTACGCGCCCCGTCAAGCGGAGCTAGAGCACCTAAAGGGTCTACCTTGGCTCGCCACAATGGCGCTGGAATTGCGGGACGCGCTGTCTCCCCGGCTCCGGGCTTTAATCGCGTTCGCAGGTCAGGGAGTGGTCTTTGTCCTTACCCAGGTGATCGGGCGGGGACTGGGGTTAATCGCCAAAGGGATTTTTCAGGGCATGGGCGGAGCTTGGCAGGAGGGCAATTCTAAACGCCCGTTTTAATCTCTGGATTCAACCGCTTTTGACCGGCGCCGCTAAGCCCCTTAGAAACTGGCTAGACGATTCTCCCAGACCTCCCCTAAAATTGGGGGCACTGTCCATTCCCCAGCGCCGCCTCAATGATCGCCCCGCCCCTACACCAACGAGTCGGACGAAAACTCCGCCTCCTAGCCAGTTCCGTTCTGCTGGCCAGCTCTCCTCAGATCGCTTGTAATCTTTGCGGTTGGCAAGGGCGGCACTTTGTGGACGACGAATGGCATTCTCAGGCGACGTGCCCTCGTTGCGGCTCCCAGGTGCGCCATCGGCTCCTAGCCGTCGCTTTAACCGAGCATCCCCATTTGCGGCTGGAAAACATTTTCGGGCAGAGGGCAACGCTCCATGTGGCGCCGGAAAAAATGATCAGTTCTTTGATTCAAAAATATACTCAATGCTATCAAACGGCGGATTTTAATCGCAAGGATATTGATCTACATCTGGATATCACTCAGATGACCGCCATCTCCAGCGGGAGTTACGGCGTTTTTATCGCCTGCGATGTATTAGAGCATGTGAGCGACGACCGCCAGGCACTCCGAGAAATCTATCGCATACTAGAACCGGGGGGCTGGGGCATTTTCACCGTTCCCCAACAGGATCACCGGCAAGAGACCCTAGAAGATCCCAGCATTCAAACCCCGGCGGATCGGGAAAAATACTATGGGCAATGGGATCATGTCCGCCTCTACGGAGCGGATTTTAGCCGGCGCTTAGAGGAGGCGGGTTTTACGGTCACCGTGGTGGACGAACAGAGCTTTTCGCCGGAAACCGTGGCCCGTTACGTTCTCTTTCCCCCGGCGCTGTCCCCTCATCCTCTAGCGACCAATTATCGGAAAGTCTTTTTCGCCCAAAAATCCTAGGCCAGCCTATTTATTAATCCGGTCCAAAAGCCAGAGGGAGGAGAGGAGACCGGTAAAGTGGGCGATGATCGTGTTGGTGTTGGCTTGAATGGCTAATAAATCGATGGATTGCACCAACTGGCTCGGGTTAATGCCGGAAGCGAAGGCGCCCTGGGGCACGCTCAGGGATTTGATCAAAACAATGCCGCTCACCGAGGCGGCGCCGATAATGGCCAGGCCCATCCCCGCCACATTCACCGCCAAGCCCCAACGAATCACCTTAACAATATCGGCCCGGCGGGGCGGCGCTTCTCCCTCCTGTAATCGGCGCCCCAAGCGCCGGTAACGGATGGAAAAGTAAATGGCGACGCCTAGGAGGATCAGGGCGATAAACGCCGACAAAATCCCGGCTTCGATACCCGCTGTCCGGTCTTGCCCCACCGTTAAGCCCATACTGGCAAAGAGGAAAGTCACCACAGCAAAGGCGCCGACCACGATTTGCACCCAAAAGCCCAAGTTGCCCACCGTCGTCAGGTTGGCGGAAGCCCGGAGCGCCGCCTGGGGAATGGACGGCGCTAGGTCGCTAGAATCTTGATAATCGGTCTTACGGTTCATAGGGGTACTCGGTTCCGATGGACGAGGGGCGAGGGCTTCGACTACGCTCAGCCCTCGGTTGAGATCCAGAAGATCAAATCGGTTTACCCCTCAAATTCCTCCATACCCTCCTCCTCCGAGTCGCCGGATTCCACCGGAAACGCAAGGGAATTGAGGGAGTAAGTTTCCCGGATTTTTTGCTCCACCGCCTCGGCGATTTCCGGGTTTTCTTCCAGATACTTGATGGCGTTGTCCCGTCCCTGGGCGATATTTTCACCGTTGTAGCTATACCAGGCGCCTTTGCGGACTAGGACATCGGCCTTTTCGGCTAGGTCGATTAAACACCCCACCTGGGAAATACCGGAGCCGAAGATAATATCAAACTCGGCGATGCGAAAGGGCGGCGCTACCTTATTTTTCGCCACCTTCACCTTGGCCCGAATCCCGTACTCCCCTTCCGAGCCTTTTTTCAGGGTTTGAATCCGGCGAATATCCAGCCGCACAGAGGCGTAGAACTTCAGCGCCGTGCCGCCGGTGGTGACCTCTGGGCTACCGTAGGTGACGCCGATTTTTTGCCGCAATTGGTTTAAGAAAACGACCAAACAACCGGAGCGGCCGATATTGCCAGCGATTTTCCGCAGAGCTTTACTCATCAACCGGGCCTGCAAACCCACCTGGGTGTCCCCCATCTCCCCTTCGATTTCCGCCCGGGGCACCAGCGCCGCCACGGAGTCCACCACCACGATATCCACCGCCGAGGAGCGCACCAGTTGATCGACAATCTCCAGCGCCGATTCCCCCGTGTCCGGTTGGGCCACCAACAAGTTCTCAATATCCACCCCCAGTGCCGCCGAGTAGGCTGGGTCAAGCGCATGCTCTGCGTCGACGAAGGCCGCCACGCCCCCCGCTTTTTGAGTAGCCGCAATGGCGTGGAGCGCCAGGGTGGTTTTGCCGGAGCTTTCCGGACCGTAGATTTCAATAATCCGACCCTTGGGCAGACCGCCCCCCAGGGCTAAATCTAGGGTTAAGGCGCCGGTGGAGAGGGTTTCCACCCGCATTTGAGCGGCGTCCCCCAGACGCATAATGGCGCCCTTGCCAAAATTACGCTCAATCTGAGCGAGAGTCGCCGCCAGAATCTTTTCTCGGTCGGACTGGGTCGCGTTCGCGGTGCTGGCCATGACTGCCTCAAGGGAATGGTAAAAAGCTCGGGTTTCGGGAAAAGACGCTCCGATTCAGCCCTAATAGAGTAGGGAGCTTGGGCAGGATTTTAAAGAAAGGGAGCTAGAACCCTAACCTTCGTCCTAGAATCAGACCAGAGCCTTAAGCAAATCCCGGTAAATACGCTGGCGTAGGAAGTAACAGCCCCGAATAATAGCGTCTTTACCCTTAACCCCACTTTCAATCAGGTTATCATAATTTAGCCCCGACCTCTTGAAGATAGTCTTTTGTACGCATATTGGGAGGACAGACCATACACAGAAACCACGGAGAAAGACGAAGAGTGCCTCTATCAACGCTTGGACGCCTCGACCGACTGGACTGAGCTTGTCGAAGTTTGGTTGCCAGCGATGAACCCACTTCTCGACAATCCTTTTGAGAATATGGCTTACGTTTTCAAGCAGCCTGTCTTGATGAACAGTCTAATGGCCTAATGGCTGGATTTGATCCAAATTACCGGCGTAGCTCAGACCCTGTTCCTGAAGCAGGTGAAAAACATCGGCGCACCGGGCCTGGCCCTCATAGAGTCGGTCTAGGGAAATTTCCACAATCATTAATCATTGCCCGCGTCCCCTCAAGGGTTTGGCCGGCACCGCGGAGAACCCGGTCTTCCTAGTCCCGGACATCGAAGTTTCAAAACCACTTCCGGCGCCAAGGTTAAGTTTTTTGCCAAGAACATGCTCTAGAGCTTGTTATCGTCTCGATGGACAGAGCGCCCAGCCCCAATAGGAGCTTGTCCCAAGCGAGGGTCAGATATTGACCCAAAAGGTTAAAAAATTGGTTGCTCAGGCGCTGGAGCAGGGGAGGCGGGGCCGCGGGCATGGCACTCTATAGTAGGGAAACCTCTTTAACCTTAGCGCCCTGGTTGTCATGGAGGAACCTTCTAGCTCCAAGCGGGCCAGGCGGCGCTGAGCGCCGATCAAGGCTTCTTTTTTCGCCAATTTTGAGTCATTTTAGCGGGCTATCCTGTACCCTAACTAACGGAAGTCTCTCAGATTTACCCCGGTTCGCCCTGACGGGCTGATAACGTCAAGCATGGGAAGGAAAAGACAACCTTGAACGACTACACCGTTTTTCTAGAAGCGACAGCATTCACCCAAGTCTCGGCCAATCGCTGGGAACGGCCCTTTGATGATCCTGGAACCGGCGAATACATCATCACGGTTGATACGGATAGGCAAACTATCGATTATCCTAAGCCCATCACCCTGGGCGACCGCACCACCAGCAACTTTGACCATCCTGAAAATTTTGTGGTTCTCGAATGCGTATGCCGTCTTTTGGCCAAGGGCTATGACCCGGCGACCTTGATTCTGGAAAAACGCTATCAGGTCGGCCGGGGCGCGTCTGGGGGCAAGAGCGATATCACTGTATTGCGACGGGGAACCGGTGACGATGAAACCAAGGGCCAAGCTCTACTGATTATCGAATGCAAGACCTGGGGCAGGGAACACGACCTTGAACGCCAGAAAACTCTAGAGGATGGCGGGCAACTCTTCGGCTATCTTCAGCAAGACCGCTCTGTTAGGCATCTGTGTATTTATTCTTCCCAACTCAAACGCGAGACTGCGGCAATCGAGTATCGTTGCGACATTATTCATACGGAAGACACGCCGGAAGCCTTAGAAAAGTTTGCGAAAAAGGAAAAGGAGGAGAGTCACACGAGCGCCCGGCAGAGTGTGCCCCTCTTTCAACACGCCGATAATCGGGAATCCTTACACCGCGCGTGGAAAACAACCTACAGCGGCGCGTTTCAGTCCACTGGTATTTTTGAGGACAAGTTCACGCCCTACGCCATTGGCTATGAACCTATCACCAAAGACCGACTTAAGGAGTTCAATGGACAAAACGGTAGCACTAAAGTTTTCAACCGTTTTATGGAGATCCTGCGCCATAACAACGTTTCGGATAAGGAAAACGCCTTTAACCGTCTTTGCGCCATCATCCTCGCCAAACTCATCGATGAAGAAAAAGCGCCGGATGTCATCCTTGATTTTCAGTGGTTTCCAGATAAAGACACTTCCGAAGGTCTGATCGACCGTTTACAGCGCCTCTATAAGCGGGGTATGAAGGAAACCCTGGGGGAAGATATTACCTATTTTGAGGAGCGGGATATTGACGACGCTTTTCGGGCCCACCGCCGCGATATGGCGAAAAATGAGGTCAAGCGCATTTTTCGGGCGCTGAAATTCTACACCAATAGCGATTTTGCTTTTAAAGAAGTCCATAACCAGAAACTTTTTGAGCAGAATACCCAAGTGGTGCGGGAAGTGGTGGAATTATTTCAGGACTACCGGCTGAAATACACCAGTAAGCAGGCCTTCCTCGGCAATCTGTTCGAGTTACTGCTGAATAGCGGTTTTAAGCAGAGCGAAGGGCAATTCTTTACGCCGATTCCCATCGCCCGCTTTATTGTGCGGTGTTTACCCCTACGGGAACGTATTATAGCGGTATTCTTGTGAGTGAGGGACAAAAGTCGGAAAATCTGCTAAGATCTAAATCATTCTCTATTAAGGTGAGACTTAATTAAAGATTATTCGATAGATCTCCGTCAGAAAATTATCGACGCTCGGATAAAAGATCATTTACCCTATCGAGCAATAGCTGATAAATTTAATGTTGCTCTAAGCTTTGTCTGCAAAATACTAAAGCAATGGAGAGAAACAGGAGATATTAATCCTCTGCCCCATGGTGGTGGTAGTTCA
>JBKCES010000404.1:0-18150 GCA_046304295.1 Cyanobacteriota bacterium
CTTATATGTTATGTTCTGTTGTATTCTCTGAACTTCAATAGATTTTTACGGAAGCAGAATAAGGTAGTTTAAATCACACAGTAGAAAAAAGACTATTTTAGCTGGTCAAATTCTGTTTCTGTGATGCCCATCTGTTTGAGAATTATCTTAAATAGCCAGCCTCCAAGTTCAGCATTGCCATGGATGGGAATTGTGGTGGCCCGCCCGTCGGGATGTTGCCAACGAGCATGACTTCCTTTTTGCCGAGTTTTCTGGAATCCTAATTTTTTAGCAACTTTTTCTAAGGTTTTGGCGTTAGCAGGCATGGGAGACCACCAGAACAACATCTTGGGGTAGTGGGCGTCCAGTTTCTCTAAATTCTTCCATAATCATATCAAAGACATTTTGTAACTCAGCCTGCGCTTGTTCAGGAGTTTCTCCCCAGGCATGACAGCCTTGGAGCGCCGGGACATAAGACACAAAAGTACCATTGTCGTCGGGGATGGTGACCATAGTGTAGTCATTTAGGTGTTTCATTTTCTTTATAGGTTTGAGCGACTTGTTTAAAGAGGTCGAGTGCTTCGTCAGGGAAGGTCGCCATAGGAATACTGGCTGGGTTTAGGCTATTCTATTTTATCTAGTTAGGCGAATAGCGAGGGCTGACGCTCTGTAGCGCCGAGGGGAAAGTCCAGCACCGGGGGAGGCAAGGTCTCGTCTTCGGGGTAGAATTGGGGTGGTCTAGTTGAGGCGGGTTATGCGGGTTCAGCAGTTTTTAGAGCAGTTGCCGGGTCTCTACGAGGGTTGGGGAACTGGGGAGATGGCGCCGAAGGCGGGGGAGTTTGGGGAGATTCTCGGCTCCAGCGCCCAGCCGACGACGGCTAATTTTTTGGCGCTGGCCCGGTGGGCGGCGGCTTGTCTGGAGCCGGGGGAGGCGATTGCGGAAATTGGCTGTTATGAGGGCGCTAATTTGGTGGCGATGTTACAGGGCGAGCCGGAGTGTCTGGCCTATGGGGTTGATTTTTTTTCGACGCAACCGGAGGTCGCGGAGGAGCGGATGGGGCGGTTGCAGGAAAATTTGGATCGGTTTGGGGTGTTGGAGCGGGTCTGTGTAGCGCATCAAACGGTGGAAGATTTTTTTCGGGAATTGCGGGCCCTCGGCGCGGAGGATCGGTTTGGGCTGTATCTTTACGGGTTTGAGCCGGATTATCGGCAGGTGTTTTTGAGTTTGTTGTTGGCGCGGCAGTTTTGGGCGGAGTCGGCGCTGGTGATTGTGCGCAATACGGAGTCGGGCGCGGCACGGCAGGCTATCGGCGATTTTCTGGAGTTGGAGCCAAATTTTCGGTTGTTGTTGGATTGGCGTTGTCGGGGTCGTCAAGTGTTCGGCACCGAGGGGTTGGGGATTTTTACCTGGGATACGGTTGGGGCGTTGGCGGATTGGGAGCCGTTGCGGGTGGAGGAGCTGAGTCCTCCTATTCAGTTAATCACTTCGGCGCCGGAGGGGAAAAAGCGAGTTCTCCATGTGGGTTGCGGCCCCTATAATCCCGAGGCGTTGCCGCCGGAGTTACGGACGGAGGAGTGGCAGGAGGTTCGTTTGGATATTAACCCGGCGGTCAATCCCGATATTTTGGGGACGATTACGGATCTCAGCGCCGTGCCGGATGGGTCGGTGGACGCGGTTTATTCTTCCCATAATATCGAGCATATTTATACTCACGAAGTCCCTCGGGCGCTGGCGGAGTTCCGCAGGGTGTTAAGGGAAGGGGGCAAGGTGGTGATTACTTGCCCGGATATTCAAGCGGTGGCGGCGGAGGTTGCTCGGGGAAATCTAGAAAGCACGCTCTATGTTTCTCCTGCTGGCCCCATTGCGGCGATTGATGTTCTCTACGGTTTAGGGACGGATTTAGCCAGGGGTAATGATTACATGGCCCATAAAACGGCGTTTACGGCGGAGACGTTAAAGGGAAAGTTGGAGAAAACTGGCTTTTCTGAGGTGGAGGTAATCAGGGAGGGATTAAATCTTTGGGCCTATGGCTATGTCAGGTCGGCTAATGTTATCGAATCCGGCGCTGAGAAGCTTGACACTCCTGTTGCACTTTATCTAGATTTGATGAAGAAGTCTTTAATGAATTTAATTTATGACAATGATGTAGATTTAATGTATGGTGGAGAATATCAAAAAGAACGCAAAATTTATGGAAAAATCTGGCCATCAATGGCTCACACGATGATTGGTCTTCCTCGGCTGAATAACATCCAGTCTTGTATAGAAAGTGTTCTTGGTAATGATGTGGAAGGAGATTTGATCGAAACCGGTGTCTGGCGAGGCGGTGCGACGATCTTTATGAGAGCAGTTCTGAAAGCTTATAACGTGACCAATCGGAAAGTTTGGGTGGCGGATTCCTTTGAAGGTTTACCCCCAACTGATTATGAAGTAGATAAAAATCTTAAACTAGATCAAGTAGAGTGTCTAGCGGTCTCTCTCGAAAACGTCAAAGCAAACTTCCAGAAATATGGCTTGTTGGACGAGCAAGTGGTATTTCTTAAAGGTTGGTTTAAAGACACTCTCCCAAATGCGCCCATTGAAAAGTTAGCGATTCTCAGACTGGACGGTGACTGGTATGAGTCCACGATGGATGCTTTAACATACTTATACCCAAAGTTATCTATTGGAGGCTATGTTATTGTTGATGACTATCAGGCTGTTCAGGGATGTCAGGATGCTATCCATGATTACAGGAAAGCTAACCAAATTGAGGAACCTTTATATGAAATTGATGGTTCCGCAGTTTACTGGCGCCGTTCAACCTAACTTGATCTAAAAAACTCTCCAGTTCTATGATTAACTCAGACCAAAGCTATCTTCAAAAGTCTCTCCAACAATTTGAGGAGCATCCCTATCCGAACATTCCTATTGAGGTTTCCCCGAAGGATAATCCCCAACTGCTCTACGAGGGAAGTTTGGTGACCGCTCGTTATCGACGGGATGGGCGAGTGATTACGGATCTGGAAAATCGGGTTATGTTGGATGTGGCCTGCGGGACGGGGGCGACGACGTTGGCGATGGCGCTGGCAAATCCGGGGGCGAAAATTATTGGGGTGGATATTTCCCCGGAGTCCATCAAGATTGCGGAACAGCGCCTGAAGTATCACGGTTTTGAGGAGGTGTCTTTTCAGGTGTTGGCGCTGGAGGAATTGGAGCAATTAGGGCTGAGGTTTGACTATATCGGCTCGAAGGACATCTTGTATTTATTACCGGATCAGGGGGCGGCACTGGCTCAGATGGCTAACGTTCTTAAGCCTGATGGCATTATCCGTAGTAACCTACATTCTTACTACCAAAGACAAGCTTTTTATCGCGCTCAAGAGTTGTTTAAGCTGATGGGATTGGTAGAAGATAACCCTGGTGATATGGAAATGACTATTGTGCGGGAATTTTTTGATTCTCTTAAAGATGGTATTAATCTAAAATTGGGAGCTTGGGGAAATCATGTTGATAAGTCCAATGATTCTGTTTTGTTAAGTAATCATTTAATCATTAATGACAAAGGATTTACTATTCCGCATTTATTTAAATTTATAGACGCGGCAGGTTTAGAATTTATAGATATGGTGGATTGGCGCAACTGGAATCTAGCCAATTTATTTAAGGAACCAGATAATCTCTCGTCCTATGTAGCTTTAAGTTTGGCCGGTTTAGGAGCGCAAGAACAATTAAGCCTATACGAATTAGTTCAGCCGGATAAGCGCCTGCTGGATTTTTGGTGCGGACATCCGCAAGCGGAAGGGAAAAGTTTAGAAACAGATTGGCAAGCGGTAGCGCCGGAGAAGCTGCGGGTTCATTTTCATCCTTGTTTGAAAAAGGAATCGTTTTGCCAAGCGGTCTGGGAGGAAAATTCTCTTATTCCTCTTAATTTAGGCGCTTTCTTTACATTCCTGATCGGCAAAGATGCCTGGGTGGATCGGACTCTGATCAGCGCCGTGTTTGCGCCGTTACTGGAGGCGCCGAGGTCTTTGGCGTTTTTGGCGGAGCGGTGGCTTCAGATTTGTCCAGTGAATCCGATTACGCTGGAGCCGACAGTGCGGGAACAGGCGGTGGCTCTGCTCCGGGCGGCGGTCTTGGATCAGGAGAAGTTGGGCATTTTTCTCTTGGAGACGGGGGATTAGGGAGCGTCTGAGGGATGAGTTTTGATAATGTGCTGAAGTTTATGGTGAAGTCGGCGCCGCAGGCCTTTGTGGATTGGTTACTGCCGGAGTCTGGGGATAATTCCTGGGAGTTGTTGGATACGGAGTTAGCCCTGGAGCCGATTCGAGCGGATACGGTCTTTTTTTTGCAGGGTCAGGGGCGGATTTTACATTTGGAGTTTCAGACGGAGGCTCAGTCAAAACCGGCGATGCCGTTACGGATGTTGGATTATTGGGTGCGGCTCCATCGTCAGTACGCCTGCGAGGTTGAACAGGTGGTGATTTATCTGCGGCGAACCCAGTCGCCATTAGTATTTAAAGATTATTTTCACAAGGGAGAAACGTTCCATCGTTATCGAGTAATCCGTTTGTGGGAGGTGGAACCCTCGATACTGCTGGATAAGCCGTTTTTATTGCCGTTTGCGGTGTTAGCGAAAACGGAAGCGCCGGAATCCTTACTCGCCAGGGTTGCCAGGCAAGTGGATATAATTGAGGACAGGGCTGAGCAAATTGAGGTGTCGGCCTGCGCCCAGTTATTGGCTGGGATTAGTTTCAGCAAGGCTTTAATCAATATGTACCTTCGGGAGGAACTCATGCGGGAATCCGTGGTTTATCAAAGCATCGTCGAGGAAAGCACCCGGAAAGGCCTAGGACAGGGTTTGCAACAGGGTGAAAGCCTCATTATTCTACGTATCCTGACAAAACGATTTGGTTCTTTACCGGAGCGGGTGAAGGAAGAGGTTAGCGTCTTGGGAACGGAGTGCCTGGAGGAGTTGGGGGAGGCGCTGTTAGATTTTAAGTCTTTGGGGGATCTGGATGACTGGTTGGCGGGGCGCTGATGGTTCGGAATCGTCGGATCTGCCGGATACCCACTATTGGGCTTTATCCCCCTACACTTCGGCAAGCTCAGTGGGACAATCCCCCTTGGTAAGGGGGTCTTTAAATCCGGTTCCCCCCTTGCAAAGGGGGGCTAGGGGGGATTCTATTTCCTCCGTAATTACACGCAACAACACTATTTGTAACGTTTCCTTTACACGATCTGGAGGGGGAAGTAAGGGCTGAAACCCTTATCCTGCAATGGTTTTAAGAATTTGGAAGAAATTTCTAAAAAAAATTTGTCGGGGGTGATCGATCTGATGGGGGTCGGGGGTAAGTTATCTCCAGAAGGGTCTTACAAGTTTGTCCATCTCCCCCCACTACTCAGGAAGAAGATTATGAATAGCAACTTCAAATTCCGTCTGCTCTCCCACCTCACCACCAAAAAAGAAGACAAAGGTTTTACCTTAATTGAACTGTTGGTTGTGGTCATCATCATCGGCGTCCTCGCCGCCGTCGCTCTCCCCAACCTCCTCGGACAGGTCGGTAAAGCTCGGGAATCTGAACTGAAAAACGCCGCTGGCTCAGTCAACCGTTCCCAACAGTCCTACCACTTTGAGAAACAACTCTTTGCGACTTCCGCAACTAGTGGCGGTTCCCTTGCTCTTCTGGGGATTAATCTTCCCACTCAGTACCTAACCAGTATTGCAATCACCGGAACCGCTTCAGTAGCAAACGTAGCTACGACCAACTCTGATGCCACCAACGATGGGACTCGCGCATACTCCGGCCAAATGGACTATGCTACCGGCAACTATACCCAAATTCTCTGCCAGACTGACGTTGTCGCTGCTTCTGGCACCGCCGTGACCTCTACATCAGCCTGTCCTACCGACACCACCAAAATCAACTAGCCTGAGATATGTGCTAGCTCTCTGTCACGTTCGTTACTGGCGTTGGCGGAGATTTACAAGAGGAACGTCAAGTTGTAATTTTGCAAATAGCTTGGCGTTTCTCTGTTAATAACTGTGAGACGGCTCTATGAGTTCTCCCTACCGCCTAATTCTGAATATCAGGGAGCGAAATCAAGGCTTTACGCTCTTAGAACTCATCGTCACGATTATTTTTATTGGTATATTAGCTGTTCTTTCTTACCCTGTCTATACGAAACAAGCCGGTAAGGCCCGGGAGTCGGAAGTTAAGTTCATTATCGGCACTATCAATCGGGGACAGCAAGCCTATCATTGGGAGAAGGGGGTGTTTGCCCAGGGAGCAGATGACACAGCTAGCCTCGTTTTACTCAACACAAGCGTTAGTAGTGCATATATAACGAGTCTTAATATTGTGGCAAATCCTAATAATGCGACGGTTGCTCCCAATAATTTGAATTTTGCGGATTTTCAAATTAAAGGCTATTCTGGCGGTATGTTTGCTGGTGCGGGAAATTATAGCCAGGTGATCTGTCAAGCGCCGGAAGTTTCTCTCAATACTCCTCCTCCGGTGGCGCCGAATGATTGCGTTACTGGCATTATCATTGAATAGATTCAAATGCAAGAGATTCGAGTTTGGTCTAGATTTGGTAAGATAACGCCTGTTCTGATCTTGCTCATTGCGGGATTGGGCGTTGGTCTTTTGCAGAAACAAACCTTGAAGGCTCATGATCACAATTTGACTCTTCAAGATCTCCAGCAGGCCGAGCAGGAAAATCAGGTGTTTTTAGACACTCTATCCCGAGTGCCGGGTTTAGGGTTTGATAATTTAATTGCTGATTGGACTTACTTAAATTTTATTCAATATTTTGGCGACACCCCCGCCCGCAATCAAACGGGTTATAGTCTCAGCGCCGACTATTTTAGGCATATTGTCCATCGAGATCCCCGCTTTGTTATCGCTTACTCCTTGCTCGATCCGGCCGCGGCGCTCTTTGCGGGTCAAGCGAAGGAAAGCGTGGAAATTATGACCGAAGGTCTCAAGACGCTCTCTCCCGATATTCACAACGCCTATTTGGTCTGGTCTTATAAGGGTATTGACCAGCTTCTTTTTTTAGGACAGGGACGGGAAGCTCGGCGCGCGTATGAAAAGGCGGCGGAGTGGGCTACCATTCAAGGAGATGAAACCAGTCTAATCCTAGCGCCTCGCTTTACGGAAATGGCTCAATTTCTAGCAAAAAATAAGGACAGTAAAGAAGCTCAAGCGGGATCTTGGCTATTGGTGCTGAGTAACTCCAAGGATGAAAAAACGGTTCGTTTGGCGGTAGATCAGCTTCGGGCCCTAGGGGCGGAGGTTCGACTAGAAAATGGACGCGTCAGCGTCAGTTTTCCTAAAAGTCCCTAAGAGGATGTTTGGAAAGTCCCTAGCACTCTGCATGAATCCCCCTACACTTCGGCGTTGCTCAGTGGAACAATCCCCCTTTGCAAGGCGCCGCGCTGAGCTTGTCGAAGCGGGGACTTTGAGAAGTTTTCCCCCCTTTCCAAGAGGGGTTAGGGGGGATTCTGACATTTTTGTACACACGGTAGCCTTTTCAAGGGGGGTTAGGGGAGATAAAATCGGGGCGTCGATCCTTTTTAAACAACCTCTAACAGGGTAAAATATAACAATCGAATTGATCACTCCCGCCTTATTTGGTCTGGACTAAAGCTTATGACCTACCCGACTTGGCCAGAGACGCTTTTACCGAGTTTAGAAGGGGAGCGCTACGAAGAGATCGCTCAATTCTACGAAGCGCAATTAGAGCAAGACCCTCAACAACTCTCCCATTATTGGCGGCTCGGGTTGGCGTATTTACTCATGGGCGAGGAAGAGCAAGCCCAATTAACTTGGTTTGTGGCGCTTCAGGAATTGGAAGGCGAGGCGCTGGAAGCGGCGAATGCCGATTTAATCGCTATTCTGGATCAGGAAGCAAATCGTTTAGAGACTTTAGAACGCAAAGAGTTAGCTTGGCTAGTTCGGGGACATTTGCGAGAGTTAGCCCCTGCGGATTGTCAGAATCTCTTAAAGTTAATTCAATTCGATTTAGACCTTAAAAACCCGACCTTTAGTAAATTTGAAGATTGGCAAGTTGTCCAGACCTTAACCCAGTATTCAGGCAAAATAGACGAAGATCTATTGCTGGCCGCATTGGCAAAAGTCGCCAGCTATCCGGCGCTAGAAAGCGTTGATTTTACTAGGGCAGTGCTGGTGCTCACCGACAATTTAGAAAAGTTTTCTCGCAAAATCATTGAAATAGCGGGTAATGCCGCATTTGATCAGGGCTATCCCATCTACTCCGCCGATTTGGTAAAAGTCTGTTTAGAAAAAGATCCTGACAATTTAGTCTTAATCAAAACGCTTTACTGGTTCTACGCCGGCGCCTACCATCACGAAGAAGCCCTTGAAGTTGCTAAGGAGTTTGCCGCTAAAGCGGATAGCTTAATTACCCAAGTCTTTGCAAGTTACTTATGTTTAAATATATATTTAATGAAATCTGATTGGCTAAAAGTGATTGAGGCGACGGAGAAACATAAAAAATTATTATTGCAGTTAAGTCAAGAAAAAGATATTCTTGTGCCTCAAGGCTTTATCTCTGACTCACTTCTTTCCGCGGCTCAAGTTTTAATCTACGTTAATGATAATCCTCAAGAGAATCATTATTTTAATAATTTTATGGGCAGTCTCTTCTGCCAAAAATTCGCTCTACTTGATCCTCAAAAAGTAGAGCCTTATAATAACTTATTAAATACTGATAGACCTCTGAAGATTGGTTATATTGGCCATACTTTTCGCAATCACTCCGTAGGTTGGCTCTGTCGTTGGTTAATCCGACATCACAACCGGGAGTTGTTTAAAACTCATCTCTATGTCATGGGAGTTGCTATTGATGATCCAATTAGTCTTTGGTTCAGAGAGCATGTTGATCAATATTCTTTTCTGGGACGCAATGTAGCGGCGGCGGTTCGACAGATTCAAGCCGACGAGATTGATATTCTTATCGATGTGGATAGTTTGACGCTCAATGTTACCTATCAAGTAATGGTTCTCAAGCCGGCGCCGGTTCAAGCGACTTGGTTGGGTCAGGACGCCGGGGGGATTCCGACGATTGATTACTTTATCGCCGATCCCTACGTTCTTCCTCCTGAGGCCGAGAATTGCTATTCAGAGAAAATTTGGCGCTTGCCCCACACTTATCTAGGTATTGACGGCTTTGAGATTGGCGTTCCCACTCTACGACGAGAGGATCTGGCAATACCTGAAGATTCTATTATCTATATGAACTTCCAAGGGGCACTCAAGCGTTACCCCGACACGATCCGTTTACAGTTTCGTATTGTTAACGCTGTTCCCAATAGTTATTTTGTCATCAAAGGAACGGGAGACAAGGAGATTTCCGAACAACTCTACAAGCAGTTGGCGATAGAAGAGGGTTTTCCCCTAGACCGCATTCGCTTCATTGAGCGGGATAAGACAGAGGTAGAGCACCGCGCGAATCTACAGTTAGCGGATGTGGTCTTAGACACCTATCCCTATAACGGCGCTACAACAACCCTAGAAGTTCTCTGGTCGGGTATTCCTCTGGTGACTAAAGTTGGTAAGCAATTTGCCGCCCGCAATAGCTATACCTTTATGATCAATGCGGGCATCACTGAAGGCATCGCCTGGACAGATGAAGAATATATCGACTGGGGGGTTCGCTTCGGGATGGATGAAAATCTCCGTCAACAGGTAAGCTGGAAGTTGCGACAGTCTCGAAAAAACTCTCCCCTTTGGAACGGCAAGCAATTTGCTCGGGACATGGAAGATGCTTATCGTCAAATGTGGGAACTTTACTGTAAGGAGAAAAACAATGCCATCTATTGATGTAAATATCCTCTATTACTTAAATGAGCATCTCTATGATGATTTAGTAAGCTACACAATTGATTGCGTAAGAAAGAACCCTAAGTTAATTTATGCCTATTGGTATTTAGGGATGGCTTATTTGTTTCAAAATCAAGAAAGTAAGGCGTTTACCATCTGGATTCTTCCACTTGTGAATCATGATAGCATTCCGTTCACTACTGAAATGGATAATTTTCTCAAGGATGTGCAGAGTATTCGTAGTTTTGGAAGAAACTCTAATTTACTAGATCAGGCTGGAGTAATTTCGGACTATCTCGATTTAATAGAGGAAGTTGAATTACAAAAAATTCTCATTAATCTTCTTTTACATTATCAGCAACCACCTATAGAAAAATCCATTGTTGTCCATAAATTTATCTCTGATGCGATTAATCAAGGTAAGTGGAATAAGGTTGAATCTATTTTTGATTTTTATAAACAAATCTTAAGAGAAACTATCGATTCTGATCAGAATCTTAATGAAAAGTACCTACGCAATAGGTTAAACCTGCTACCTCAACCGCTTTTATACTTTTATGATGATCCACAACAAATTAGACCAATCATCAACCAAATTTCTCAGTTATCTCAAGAAGTAGTTAGAAAAAATTATAGTTGCCCTGCAAAGTTCAACTGTCCGCATTTGAAAAAAAGGAAAAAACTAAAAATTGGATACATAGGTCATACCCTAAGACGGCACTCTGTTGGTTTACTCTCTCGGTGGTTGATCAAACATCATAACCGACAAAAATTTTCTATTTATATTTATCTTGTCGATAATCAACATGAAGATCAAATTACTGATCAATTTTTTAAAAATAATGTTGAAAAGTGTTTTAATTCTAACAACTATCTGAATGATTTTGTAACAGAGATTGAAAAAGATGAGATCGATATATTAATTGATCTTGATAGTTTTACACATACTTTAACATCCCTTGTGATGGCTCTGAAACCGGCTCCAATTCAGGTGAGCTGGCTAGGAATGGATAGTAATGGGGTTCCCTCCATAGATTACTTTATTGCCGATCCCTATGTTTTACCAGAAGAAGCTCAGACTTATTATCAAGAAAAAATATGGCGCTTACCTAATTCATATCTTGCTGTTGACGGATTTGAAATTAGCACATCAAATACTACGAGGAAAGAATTAGAGATTCCTGATGATTCAATTATTTATCTTAATGTTCAAAATGCGCTCAAGCGTTATCCGCAAACCATATTGCTACAAATAAAAATACTTAAGTTAGTCCCGAATAGCTTTTTAGTGATTAAAGGAAGCGGCGATCAAGCCGCACTAAAGCTATTATTTGAAAATATCTCAATTCAAGAAGGATTAGATATTAATAGACTACGCTTTCTTCCTTGGACACCCACAGAAGAAATGCATCGAGCTAATTTACAGTTAGCGGATGTAGTCTTAGACACCTACCCTTACAATGGCGCCACCACTACACTGGAAACCCTTTGGGTGGACATTCCTTTAGTTACAAGAGTTGGAAAACAATTTGC
Organism: Cyanobacteriota bacterium; assembly: GCA_046304295.1. Classification (GTDB taxonomy): domain Bacteria; phylum Cyanobacteriota; class Cyanobacteriia; order Cyanobacteriales; family Microcystaceae; genus Synechocystis. Next base: position 11,344 of record JBKCES010000404.1, read on the forward strand.
CGCTCGTAATAGCTACACGTTTATGATCAATGCAGGTATCACTGAGGGGATTGCCTGGACAGACGAGGAATATGTGGAATGGGGGATCAGGTTGGGAACAGATGAAAACTTGAGAAAACAGATTAGCTGGAAACTTAGACAATCTAAAAAAACATCCCCCCTGTGGAACGGCAAAAAATTCGCTCGGGATATGGAAGATGCTTATCGCCAAATGTGGGAAATTTATGTTAACGCACAACGGAAATAAACATTTCACATTGATGAAGTGCCTCGTCTGGCAATAACATTGAGATTACCGCCGATTTTCTCCAAATTATCCACGGGGACAAGCGCTTGAACAAAAGGACCATAAACGAGCAACTGATAGCCCAAATCGAGTAAATATTGAGCCACCGGCTGATTACTGCCATGACTCCCCGCAATATTCTCATAAAGAATGATCGGCGAAAATCGGTCTAAAATTTCTCGACATCCCCCCAAAACCGCCAACTCATGACCCTCCGCGTCAATCTTAATCACATCCACCCCCTCAAGCGCCTCCCGCTCAAACAAAGAATCCAGCGTAAAACACGCCACCTCCTCAACCGCCCCAGAAGTCGGCCTTTCCGAACTCACCTCATTCAACTCATTCGCACCGTGTAAAGACAAATAAATCTTCCCTTGACGGTCGCTAGCGGCGCCGGGACACACCGCCACCCAATCCAAAGCGTTAACCCGTTTTGTCTCCCGCAAACAAGCCACGCAAGTCGAAAACGGCTCCACCGCCAACACCCGCCCCGTTGAGCCAACCCGTTGAGCGGCGCTGAACGTATAGACCCCCACATTAGCGCCGACATCGATCACCGTCATCCCCGGCTGGAGCCAAGACCGCCAAAACTCCATTTCCGCTTCAAACCAATCCCCCTCCGCCAATAAAACACTAGTCACAAAACTCCGTAAACTCGCCTCCACCGCCAGAGAAAGCGTCCTTTCAAAGGGAAGATAAGTAAAAAAACTATCCCCCGATAAACCCGCCCAAGCCGACCAAGAAGACTCCAACCCCAAAGCGACGGCACTGTCCTGAGCAGACTCCGCCCTCTCCCGTAAACCTAAATCCCGATAGGCCAAATAAAGCGCCTGTAAAACCTGCGGCTGATTCGGCGCGAGTTCATGCGCCCGCTGTAAATTGACCAACCCCTCAGGCCGCTGATTCGTCAACAACGCTAAACCCAGCTTCAACTGCCCCAGCGCATAATTGGGTCGAGCGTGGGCCGTAAACTCCAACCACCTCAACCCCACGGCATTATAAAAAACCATCGACGAAAAACAGAGAGCCTCCGTGATTAAAACGAGCCAAGTTTCCCGCTCCCGACTAGAGCCGGCGCTGAAAAACCGAGAGAAAATCTCAGCCCGCCTATCCTCTAGATCCGGTTTTAGCCGAGGAAGATAGAGTAAACCCGGCCAAGTCTCAGGCAGACAACCCAACGCCTCTAATTCCAGCCAAGACCGCCAAGCGCATTCAAGCGCCTGTTGGCGCTGGCCAATCAGAGTAAAGAGAAAAGAAAGGTGAATGAATGACAACAAACTCTCTGCATTATTACACGCATCATTAAGAGAGTCTAACGAAGTATCAACATATAAATTTCTTACTGTTAAATCTTGAGATAGTTCCGCCTCTATTAAAGCGATTATTGCTATATTATTAAAATCCCTAGAAGACTTTGGTAACTCCCATTGCGTACTTTCAATTTCTCTACAAATTATAGCTAGGCTCTCATCTGATAATATTATTTGATTATCTTCTAAATACTTTAGGTATGTTTTTTTATAAGTATCCATTTTAGAAAGAAACAATATTTACAAATAAGGAGTTAAAATCAATGAGGTTAGTCTAAATGAATACGACTCTCTCTAATATTCAGAAAGAACAGTACGTTAGAGCCGAAAAGGTCATTCTCTAAGACTTGCTTTATAGAATGACTCCAGCTCAACAACGCAGGAGCGATCATCAAAAACACGATGCAGATTTTTTTCAATCTGACTCCGTAATTCATTGCGCCAAGATCTATCCTGACCTAACCGAACCGCAATGTCAACATATTCCACCTCATTTTCCGCAATCGTTTCCGTTATCCCCAAAGCACGCAAAATTCCGTAGGTGTGCCGCCCCCGCATAAACTCTCCCGGGCAAGTGACAATTGGGAGCTTACAGGTTAAAGCGTGTAAAGTCGTAACACCGCCAGACCAACTAAAGGTATCTAGACCTATATCTGAGACTTGAAGGAGACCCAAAAAGCGACCGTGAGTTTGACGAGGTAAAAACACGCAGAAATCCTGATAATTTAGGCCATAATAGTCAAAAGCCTTTCGCATTCTATTTTCAAAACTTTCCATTGCCAACTCATTATCATTAAATTTTATAAAAATAAACTGAGATTCGGAGATATGTAAAGCAATACGAGGATAAATTGAATCAAATTGAGGCAAATACTTCAGTAAAGACTGACATGAAAAATAGATAATTTTATCCTCCTTTAACCCAAAATCCTCTCGCTGAAATGTTAAAGCGGGAAGTTCTGGACGGGATACCGCAACGCCCAAATTGGGTAAGCGAATTAACCTTTCCATATAATGCTCATGGCCATTTTCCGGCTCCATCAACTCGCTACTGAGAAAATAGTCAATCGTCTCCAAGCCAGACGTGATCGGGTGACTCCACGTTGTGCATTGAATCGGAGCTAGACGCATCGCCGCAAGGATAGTAACGATCGGGTCCATGCCAATATCTGTAAAGACAAGGATATCTAGGTTGTCCTTGATAACCTGCTCGCAAATCGATTCAATATCTAAGGGAAGACGATAATAAAAATCGCTATACTCTGAAAATTCATTATGATAAGGCGCTCCCGGATCTTCAGATAAATCATAACTATATATTGCGAATTGTTGACGATCATGAAGCCGAACCCAGCCCGCTGTCAACGTACCTAATAAACCCTGTAATCGTTGAGAGATATAACCAACCTTAATTTTTCTGAGAGAATTAAAATTCAGGGAAAGTGGCTGAGAAAACTGGGGATAATGCGCCTTGACAATATTAGTTACAAATTGACCATATTTCTTTTGTAGGACTAAATCATTCATGCCTTGATATCCCAAATTTAAATTGGTAGATAAATTTAGGCATTGAAGAGATTGGATTTGCGCGGCAACCGCCGGATCCTGACTTAGGGCTAGAAGCTCGTCTAAAAGACTTGAAAAACGATTACGGAAAAATAAAACTTCCTCTTGGCTCGAATAAACGCCGGGTAATATTCCCTGGTTTAACCGCTTCAGCCTAAGATCAGTAGGATAAATTGTAAGAGCTTCTTCTAAAACAGAAATTGCTTTATCTAACTGATTACTTTTAGAATAGCAATATCCTAAAGAGATGAAAATATCTTCATTGGGAGGTAAACCAAGTTCGATGGCTTTTTCAAAGGCGCTAATTGCTAAAGAGTACTGTTTAGAATGATCATGAACCAGCCCCAAAATATTGTAGAAGAAGGGATTACTGTTATCTAAACTTATCGCCTGCTGGATAGCGGTTATTCCCAGATCAATCTGACGCGATTCAACGTAAAGAACCGCTAGATTGTACCATGCAATACTTTGCCCTTCGGTAATTTCAAAAAGTTGATGAAATTTAATAACCTCTTTAAAATACATTTCAGCGTCTACAAATTGACGGTTTTGAGCATAGAATAGACCTGTTTGTTTAAGTTGCTCAAGAAACCATTTTTTTTGTTCTAATGAAATTTTGCTATTTGTTACAAGACTACTATCGTCTATAAGCAAATAAGAATTGATAGCCTTCCTAATTTTGTCAACATCCCGAGCGTCTAAAGCACTGATTAATGTCTTATCAAGCAAGCTAAATAAAAAAGCCGTCCATGACTCTGCTTGCCCAGGAGTCAATTCTAAAAAAATAGACATCCATATAGCTTGCGCCTCTTCTAATCTCTCGGATAAAGCGTAAAATAAACCAAGGTATACATAATGAAAAATTTCTGTCGGCTCTTCTTCAATTTTGCTCTCAAAATATGAAATACCTTCAATAAAGTTTTCATTTTCAAGACAGAATTGTAAATCAAAGTTTGAGCTATTTCTAGGATTAGACATTACAATATCTCCTCTGATTATTCAATTACCACTTTCTGAAAACGACGAATGACATATAGCCAGTATCGATTAAGATTCTTTCACAAACCCCATCCTCAATGATTTCATCAACTACTTTTTTAATTGGCGAGTTATTCTGATTATGTGAATCATACCATCCGTAATAATCATGCAGAATAAAATATCCGCCAGACTTTAAATGCCAAGGTACATAGCTCAAAACATCACTTTTGCATCCATCATAAGTATGGTCGCCGTCGATAAACATTAAATCATACTCTCCTTCTAAAACAACCTCATCAGATCTGCTATTGATAAACTCAACATAATCTGTTAAACTAGCCTGACAAATTAAATTCTCCGCCTCTTCAGTCGGAAAGGGATCGATCGATAAAAGTTTTCCCTTGGGAAGATTTTCCCAAAGATGATAGTCAACATCGGGTCTTTGCTTGTGTTGCATCGGCTCGTCCCAACCAATATCTAAGAATTTTAGGGCGCTGGCTAGACAGAGAGTTGAGAATCCTTTAAAACGTCCAATTTCAAGAAGTCGAGTTGATTTAGTACTAACTACCAAAGAAAAAAGAGTCATTCCCAGCCCCAGTTCCGATCCTCCAGCCACCAGAGATTTCTTCATTTGCTCGAAAAAGACCCCAAAGTAAGAGTCCATCGGCACTGTGTTTTTGGACAGTTCTTCTGTCTCCATCATTTGCTCTAAGCTGCGTTTCATGATTTAAGAGCTTCCTCTTCCTTGAAATGCCAAGCTAATCTTAGCACAATTTATCGGCGCTGGATCTCATTATTCTAGAGCATGGCAAAAATTTTCAATTTTTTGAACCGCCTCTTGTTCATCAAGTGAATAGAAACGTAACTTTTCTTTTTCCAAGACGCTACTTAAGTGGCATAGCCATTGATCAGATAAATCAGGTGAGTATGACAAATTTAAATTCCAAATCGCAGATAGAGCTTCCTCTTGACAATCTAATAAGACTAAAGTCACTATTAAATAAGAGCTGTAATCAAAAACTTTTGGATATAATGCCATAGCCTCTTGACAAAAATCAATGACTTTTGCGTAATCTCCTTCGTTAAATAACCGATGGATCTTCGCTGTATACAAAAACTGTAGCCATTGATTTGCTCTATTCTCCCAAGTATATTCTTGATTGCAAAAAGCTACCTGTGTTTTTAAATGTTCCTCCATTCTATTCATGGCATTTAACTTAATTTCATCAATAACTTCATTAACCATGATCACAAAGTTAGATTTATAAGCTTCAATACCATTTTCAAGAGAAATTAATCGACCATAACCGGCTGTTGTTTCCGGTAAAGCGCCAAGAGCGCTGGTAATTATATAGCATCCGCTAGACATAGCTTCCATAACAGCAATACAAGATGTCTCTGCAAAAATATTAGGATAGGCTAAAATAGATATACTTTTTAATTCTTCAGCTAACTGTGATTGCGGGACTGAGCCAATGTAATCCACTCCTTCCATATTGCGAAAATAGTTATACATCAAGCCATACTGAGCTTCGTCATCCTGACTCGGAGTTTGATATACTTGCATACTAGAAAAAATCTTAAGTCTTATCTCTGGGTGCGCTTGTCGAATACGAGGAAAAATATCAATCAGTAAATCCAGACCTCGAAATGGAGTGCTTGTATAAGCTAGCGTAATGGGCTTTTCTTTAGCATTGAGGATAGAGTCAGTATGATTAAATAAGTTTTCAAAATTAGAGGCAACTGCGTTTCTCAAAATTATGGTTTTATTACTATCAATGTTAAAAGATTGAATATAATCTTGCTTTTGCCATTCGCTAATCAAGATGAAAAAGTCATAAAAATCCTGCTCGTCCTTATTTTTTAACATTAGAACCGCTTGCTGATCAGAGGCGTGCTGACTCCATAGGATTAATTGTGTATGCGGCTCAAGAAATTGCTTTATTTCTTTTCCATTTCCAGCCGAGTTGAGGATAATAATGAAATCTAACTTATTGAAAAAATCGGCGCTTACACATTCTAAAGGCAAACAAACAACCCCCCTTTGAATCGAAACCTCGGAAGAGTGATTGAGCAAAAATACGTTTTGCTTTAATCTTGCTAATTGAATAGCTAGATAGCATAGAGCCGATTGAGATCCCCCAAGAGGGCGTTGGGCAACTGTATCTATAGAATAATCCCAGCTAATAAAATCGATAAAGGCAATTTTCATAACTCAGAATGAATAAAAGATGCTAGGACAAATATGCTTTAGCGTACAGGTAAAAATTTGCCATCCCCATTATAGGTCAAGCGCCGACAAACGGAAACCCCAAGCGGCGCATCCACCCGGCGCCTCTTCCAGAGAATGTAGAGAAGACTCCCTTGACGGTGCGTCGCCTGACTAAAACCCATTAAGGAAACCAACGCTCGTCAAGCCACCGCTCCAAACCAAAGAGAGGCTGAGCCGGAAACACATCAAGAGGAAGCTGGCTATGCTTCGCCGCTAAATCCCGTCCGTCCTCGTAACATCCAGGAAATTTCTCCTGAAGATAATGATTCAAACTCGGACTATCCTCCAAAATCCGTTTAATTTGTTTACGAAAATTAGCAATTTCCCTCTGCCAATGTCCTTGATTCCGTCTTTTCTCTCCTTGCCAATACTGATAAATTAAAAGATGCTCG
>JBKCES010000405.1:0-2803 GCA_046304295.1 Cyanobacteriota bacterium
ATTACCTCCTGACTGAGGGTTTCCAGCGCCGTTAGGAGGGAGCGGAGATTGGGGCTACTGGCGCCGGTATCAACGTAGAGCCGATCCGCCAAAGTACCCAGTCGTTTCCAAGTCGTGTAGAGTTTCGCGACGGTTTGCTCCAGTTGGGTGGCCTGTTTGACTAAATCCGCGGCGGTGTTGAGGCAGTCTAAACGGAGGGCTTCCTCCAGCGCCAATTCTAAATCGAGGGGAAATTGTTTGAGGGTCTGCACCTGGGCGCAGGCGTCCAGATATTTTGACAAACTGCGGGCGGAACTGGTGATTTGTTTGACCGTATCCACGTCGGGGCTGGCTTCCGCTTCCTTTTGCAGAGCGGTGACATGGCTCTCCGGCAACTTTTCCAACTCCTTCACCAGGGGCGCCAGGTGGCGGGAGGGCAAACTGCCATCGTTGGCCCTTTCCTTCAAACTATCGGGCAGGAGGTCGGAACTCATGGCGGTCCACTCGTTGGTCAACTGCTGAACCTCCCGGCGGGTAATGCGGTCGCCGCTCTGGGCCGCGTCGCTCACCAGTTTTTGCACCTCCGGCGCCGCCTTGGCGGTTTCCACAAAGGCCCGTTTACTGAAGTTATTAATGGAGGCGGGATCCAACTGTCCTTCTTCTAGCAAGGCGTCGGCGCTGTTGGCCAACTGAATCAGGGCGTAGGCTTGGCTTTTGGTAATTTCCCTCTGCTTGAGCCAGTTGAGAAATCCCGTGCCCCGACCGTCGCCCCCCTGTTTTTCCCGGTCTCGGATCACCCGCAGAATCCGCCCCCGCCAAATATCGGTTTGTAGGTCAAAACGCTCGCAAATTTTCCAGCAGTTATCCAACTGGCTCTCAAACTCATGGTCTTGAATCTGGTCGTCCTCGGGGTCGGGCAACTCAAAATTCAGATCCGCCGGAATCTCCAGGGCGGCTAAAATTTCTGGGGCGTTAGACGGCAAAGAATCCATAGGGCGCGGGCGGGGCGGAAAATAGGGGGTTAGCCCTCCCCATTTACCCAGACTTTTCCGGTTTTGAAAAGCGCCGACTATGGCGCAAACCACTCCCGGCGGCGATCCGGCCTTAACGGTGTTGCCGATAAACGCCACTACGACGCTTACTATGAACTGAATTTAGAACTGGTTAAGCTCGGCGGTCTCATTGCGATTGATAACACCCTCTGGGGGGACTGTCTCTGGGAAGGATAGAAGCGGAGTCCCTAAACCAGCGAGTCAAGGCTTAAACCCCCCAGAATTGGGGGGTTTAAGCCATCAGCGGCTATACCGGCTATTCATTAACTCATTAACGACAAAGCGGCCGGTTTAGGATTGCCAACCCTTCTCGGCTTGGGCTAACACATAGTCTGCTACGTCTTCGATTTCGGACTCTGTTAACTGTCCAAGGAACTTGGGCATAGCCGCCTTGCCATTGGTTACTTGGGTGACGATGGCCGCTTCGGATAACATGCCAAAGGACTCTAACACGTCTTTCTTCAGAGTCTTTTGAGGGTTGACCACATTGTTGCCGCCGAGGTGGCAACTGGCGCATTTGCCGCTAAAAATCTTGGCGCCGTTGGCGGCATCTCCCGCCCAGGCGGGTTGGGCTAGTCCTCCCAGTAAGAGGGTCAGGGAGAGCAAGACACCCAAAAGCATTTTAAACATTTTTGTTCTCCTATCAAGGGGCGATTGACTCAGTTGATTGAGCTTATTGAAGATGGGCTTGAAGTCTTTGTCAAAAGACATCCCGTCGTAGAAACTGGGATAGGTTATGGTAAAAAACACCATAAGTGAATCAAGAAAAGTTATAAAGAAGGCTCTAGGGTTCTTTTCCATAGAGGGGTATTCTCGGCACCGCCCTTAATTTGTCTTTTTAGGCCGCAACCTGAGCAATTACCGTGCGGTGGCGGGGACTGTTGGGGGTGATGGTCACTCGGTCAAAACCAGCACCGAGGAGTTCCGCCTCTAGATCCAAGGCAAAGTACTGATCCATAAAGGGTTCCGTGCTCTTGAGCAGGGTCATCACGTAGGGCGGCATCGTTAAATAGGCCTGGGAGCGGGGATTCATGTCCATCAGGGTAAAACTTCCCCCCGGCTTCAGCAAGCGCCGGACTTCCCGGAAAATTTTGCGGGTTCCGTCCTGGGGCATTTCGTGGAAGAGGAGAAAGGCGGAAACTAAATCAAAGGATTGGGGCGGTAAACCCGTGGCTTCCGGCAGGGCGTGAACCCAAGTCAGGTCTTTTTGTTGATGTTGTCCTAGATAATGGGCGACTGTTACGTAATGGGGAGAAAAATCTAGCCCGGTAATCTCGGCTTGGGGGTAGGTTTCCTGAAGGAAGAAAGTACTTAAACCCACCGTGCAGTGAAGATCGAGGATTTTTTTCGGCACCTGGGACAGTTGAGCCAAAAGAACGTCATGATAGCTCTGGCGTAAGCGCCGGTCTCCCCCCGCCCCCGCTTCTGGGAAAAGGCTAGAGTGCACCGCCTGGGCCGCCACTTCAAATTCAAAGGCCGCCGGCCAACAGAGGTGTCCCTGGTCGTAGCCGTGGAAAGAAGCTTGGTAATAGGCGGGATAGCCTAGGTCTGGATTGACGACGGCATCCCAGTGGGCCTGTAGGTTTGTCGCTTCAAACCGTCCCACCGTCTCCCGCCAAGGAATCCCTAGGCGCTCGGCCCGCTTGATCATCATGCCTCGTGCTTGGCTCTTAGCCAGATTCCAGAGGGGTTTCACCGCCAATACAGCGGCGATCCCTTGAGTCGCTAATCGTTGGCTGAGGGGCAGGTTCGGAGGGGCGGCGGCGACAGTC
>JBKCES010000406.1:0-40850 GCA_046304295.1 Cyanobacteriota bacterium
GTTGACGCTGGTTTGAAACACCACCCGCATTTTGGCGCCGTTTTTGTCCCGGACGCCGTCGCCGTCGCTGTCTCGCCAGCCCGCCTCTTCTAATAATTGAGCCGCTTGGGTCAGGTCAAAGTTAATTTGGGTATTGGGAGAAACAAATTCCTCGGGCGCTAGCACCACGTTAGCTGTGGCTTGTCCGGTGACGCCGTAGAACTGTTGGGCGATTAAGGCTCTGTCCACCGCGAGGGTGAAGGCCCGTCGCACCTTGGGGTCGGTGAAAAAGGGGTGGGGCGCCGCTTTTTGAGCCGATTTGGGATCGGTGAAGTTAAAGAGAATCCGCTCCCCCAAACTACCTAAATGGGGAACGAGACGACCGGCGCCGGCGCCTTCTAAATTTTTCAACAAATTCGACTCCACCTGCAGATTAAAGGCGTAGTCTGCGTCCCCGGTTTCCAAGACGGCCCGGGCCGCGGAAACGGCGTCTCCGCCCCCCTTCAGTTCCAAGCTCTCGAAACTGAGAGTTTGCTTTTGGCGATAATGGGGGTTGGGTTCGTAGAGCGCCAAATCTCCGGGTTTAAATTGACTGACCCGATAGGGGCCGGTGCCCACGGGCAGGAGATTCCCCGGTGCCTGTCGGGCCGTTTCGCCGGTGTAATTTTGGAAAAGATGGCGGGGCAAAATGGAGCCTTCATTGCCCACAAAGGGCAAAAACCAAACCGGCGTCGCTGTTTTAAAGGTGACTTTTACCGTTAAGGGATCCAGCGCCGTCACCGATGCTACCCCTTCGTAATTCCCTGCGGTGGTGGCGCCGGTTTTAGGATCGCTGATAAATTGGTAGGTAAAGACCACATCCTCGGCGCTGAAGGGTTGGCCGTCGGACCAGAAGACGCCGGGCTTGAGTTTCCAGATCACGGATTTGCCGTCCTTGGCCACTTGACCATTCTCTAAACTCGGCGCTTCCGCGGCCAAAATGGGGATTAATTTGCCTTCGCCGTCAAAACTGGCCAACGGCTCCAGGGTAATACGACTAGCTTCCCCGTCCTTAAAACCCGTCGCCAGGTGAGGGTTAAGAATAGTCGGCGCTTGCCAAGCCAAGAGTTTCAGCGTCCGCGGCGCCGGTGCTTGGGGTTCGACGGGAGGAGCAGAGGGCCCGCCGCAGGCGCCGAGACTGAGGAGCAAGAGAACAAGGGGCCAGCGCCGAAGGGAAAACAGAGACATACCGATTTGGGGGAGAATTTCATTTAGGCTGATTAGCCAGCTCTATGATGAGCAATCTAACGGTTACCGCGTTAAGTGTTAAAAATTGTATGGAACTTTACCTGATTCGCCACGGTATCGCCGCAGAGTGCCAAGACGGAGAAGACGATGCCCGGCGGGCGCTGACCCCCAAAGGGTGGGAAAAAACCCAAAAAGTGGCCCGGCGCCTAGGAGAACTAGGGTTGAGCCTGGACGTCATTTTCGCTAGCCCCCTAGTCCGGGCCCAACAAACGGGGCAAATTCTCCTGGAAGCGGGTTTAGGTCGGCACTTGGAAACCTTGCCCGCCTTAGCGCCGGAGGGAGATCTGACGGCGGCTTTAGCGGCGCTGGTCGCCGAAGAAACTCTAGAGCAAATCGCCCTAGTGGGTCACCAGCCGGATTTAGGACAATGGGCGGAAACCTTAGTTTGGGGAGCAAGCCAGGGTAAATTAATCTTGAAAAAAGCGGGCGTTATCGGTTTAACCTTTAACGACGGCGTTTTCGCTCCAGGCCAGGGAGAATTATTCCTCCTAGCGCCGCCCCGCTTTCTGCTGGCTTGAGAGGATGTTGGCAAACCCCTAGCTCTCTTGGTCAATCTTCCTTAAAACAAGGAACTTTGAAGCCAGTTCTCCCTTTCCGAGGGAACTAGGAGCATAACACATATACACTCAAAACTCTAACCTCTAACCCCCAACTCCTAACCCCAAATGGACGCCTTCAGCCCCGCGCCCCCTGACTGGACTCAAACCGCAACCCATGCCTACGGCTTTTGTTGCCCCCGTTGCCAAGCGCCGCCCCGAGAAGCCCAAGAGGTCTGGATTAATCGACGAGCGCCGGTGATTAACGAGGATTACCAGCGCAAGTGGCAGGAATTTTACCAGTGTCAGTGCGGACAGAGTTGGTGGGGCTGGAGTAGCGACCGGCCGGCGCCGCCCCGCTCGTCAGACACCCCCTAGTCTAACCCCAGTTCTCGCAGATGCCGACCAAAAAATCGGCGTTGTCAAATGAGAGGATGGCATGCGTAATTATGTAGAACATTAAAGCGACTAAGATGAATATGGTTATACGCCGATTCAAAAATGAAGTGCAACTCATCGGCGCTAGACTACGTCCGCCAGAAGGACTCACGGGCGTTTTCTAGAAGGAGAGAGCGCCGATGGAAGTGCTCCAGCAGAGCATAGTAAAAATGTGACAATGTTTTTATTGTCGCACTGATTTTTCAAATCAATAATATTGATGATGCATGTATTGCAGGTAGCTGAATATCACTACTCGATGTTTACCCGCTATCCTCAGTGTCTCCTTTCCCCAAGTTAATTAGCCGACATCCCAGCGCCGCTAACCATTGGCGCTGATGATTGACCATGACAATGGTCAGTTGGGTTTGGGCATTCAGCGCCGAGAGGAGATCGATTAAGGTTTGACAGCGCTCCGGGTCGAGGGCGGAGGTGGGTTCGTCCAACAGTAAGATTTCTGGCTCTAGCAGTAACCCCCGCAGGATGGTCACCCATTGTCTCTGCCCTAGGGACAGTTGCCACTCCCGGCGCTGGAGCCAACTCTCGGGAATGGCGCCGGCTTGGTAGGCCCAATCCCGGCGCCGTTGGCTCTCGGCGGGGGGCAATTTTTGTAACGTTAGGGGATAGGTCAGGGTTTCCGCCACGGTCAGTCCCAGCAGTTTCGGCTCTTGGGGCACCAAGGCGATTCGGCGCCGCAGTTGCGGGATGGGGTAGGTGTCGAGGGGTTGCCCGCGATAAAAAATCCTGCCTTGACTCGGCTCTTGCAGTCGGTTTAAAAGTCTCAGTAAAGAAGTTTTACCTGACCCGGAGGAGCCGTAAATCCCTAGGCACTCGCCCCGGTTAATCTCTAGGGAGAGGGGGTTGAGCATCGTTTCCCCAGAACGGGGGTCGGAGAGTCCCACTTGCGCTAACTTTAAAATCGGATCTAGGGACTCGGATGTCACGGCGCTACTTGGATAAACGGCCAAAAGAAACGGTAGGATTTTAGGTCTCCTACCGCTTCGGGATCAATAGACTAGGGTTATTTCAGCAAGAAAGCCATAACCGAGGTATTACACTTCGTCCCGGGCGCCCACATAGGGATCGCCGTCAAAGGGTTGAACGCCCACTTCGGGGTATTCGTCGGTGGAAGGGCCAAAGATTCTGGCGAAGGCTTCCGTGAAATATTGGACTAAATCCTGGAAAGCTTGACCGATATTCATACTAACCTCCAATCCCTAGGGATTTAGATGGGTGGCTGAGGGCTGGGACGGCGCCGGGGCGGTTCTCAATTCCTCTACCTTGATTATGGGGGAAATTTGGGGAGAAATTAGAAGGGACGGCCTTAACCGTAATATTTCTTAAAGATGCCCTAGGATTATAGTGATTTTTCTTAACTTTGTGTTGTTAGGTTAAGCGCCGGGACTTGGGATGAAGTTTTGTAAACAATGTAACGAAAGGTTAAGGATGGGCTGGCCTCCTAGGCGGGAATCAATCTGAGAATCTGGGGCGCGAATTGTAAACAAATGTAAAAAATGTGGATTGTGCCCTCAAGGTCGACGGATAGCCAAGATTAAGACCAGAGGAGACCCCCTTGGGGATCAAGGAAATCGACGTCAGAATCGAGCAATTCAGACCTGGAGCGGCTTTGCGCTTCCATGAAACAACGTCTAGAATCCTGATAACAACCGATTTCGGGGGCTTGTCAAGTTTTATCAGTACCGGGAATGTAAATTTATGTTACATTTTCCTCATTTTTCCTCAATATTGCTTATACTGAATGTTCACAGGGACTTGACCAGAGAATTTTCTCTAACGGCGGGGAACTGTAGCCAAACCCTTTAAATGTTGTTGTTGCGGGAGCAAATCTATGGAATTATCAGCGCAAGGAAATCTCGGCGCTTTGACCGCCCTCAGAAGTTTTTCGGTCTGGGCTGTGACTCTGGCGGTCTGCGGTTTAGTGGTGGGCTTTCCCCTGGTGGTTTTGATGGCCACCCTTGGGGTTTTAGCTACCCTCGTTCTTCAATTTGTTCTGCCCCTGAGTGCCGTCGTCCTGGTGACCGGGTTGCTGGTGGGCGGCAATTTACTTGCGGTTTTAGTGGGGGCGGCGCTGTTAACGCTTAAGGGCGTGCGTCCCCAGGACGTCAGTTGGTTGAGTTGGCTTCAGGAAGATAACCGGCCTTCTCATCAGTCGGTGTTCGCGGCCTGTCCCCTCACCTGCGAGTTAGTTCGCTAGGGATGTTTTTCAGCATGGTGGTTGCTCTGTTTTTAGAATAAACCCGGTTCGCCGGGTTTATTTTTTGGGCCGGGTTCCTATAATAAGGGGGAAAAATCCCGAGAAATGGACTGTCATTCATGCTAGCCAGGGTCTGGAGCGCCGCTTTAATGGGGGTTAACGCCATCCAAGTGGGGGTAGAAGTGGACGTTTCCGGGGGCTTGCCAGCCATCGCTGTGGTGGGTCTGCCGGATACCGCCGTGCAGGAGTCAAAGGAACGGGTTAAGGCGGCGCTGAAAAACAGCGGCTTTGCTTTTCCGGTGCGGCGTATTGTCATTAACCTGACGCCTGCGGATCTTCGCAAAGAGGGCCCCAGTTTTGACCTCCCCATCAGCGTCGGCATTCTGGCCGCTTCCGAGCAAGTCGATCCCCAACTGCTGGGGTCTTTTTTGTTTGTGGGGGAAATGTCCCTGGACGGCAGTCTCCGAGCCGTGGCGGGGGTTCTGCCCATCGCGGCGGCCGCCAAAAAATTGGGATTGAAGGGGATTGTCGTCCCGGCGGACAATGCCCAGGAAGCCGCTATTCTCCCTGGGATCGAGGTCTATGGCTTTCGGCATTTGGCGGAAGTGGCCCGCTTTTTAGCGGCGCCGGGACAGTTTCAGCCCACTGTGGCCAGCACCGATCCTCAACAAACCTACAGCGCTCTGCCGGGGTTAGATCTTAAGGATGTCAAGGGCCAAAACCACGCTCGCCGGGCCTTGGAAATCGCCGCGGCCGGGGGTCATAATCTCGTCTTTGTGGGGCCGCCGGGGAGCGGTAAAACGATGCTGGCTCGGCGCTTGCCGGGGATTCTGCCGCCCCTGGCCTTCGACGAGGCGCTGGAGGTGTCCCAAATCCATTCCGTGGCCGGTTTACTGAAGGAAAAAGGCAGTTTAATCCGGGAGCGCCCCTTCCGCAGTCCCCACCACTCCGCTTCGGGCCCTTCCCTGGTGGGGGGCGGCAGTTTTCCCCGACCGGGGGAAATTTCCCTCGCTCACCGGGGGGTTCTCTTTTTGGACGAACTGACGGAATTTAAGCGCAATGTCTTGGAATTTCTGCGGCAACCCCTAGAGGATGGTTTCGTCACCATCTCCCGCACCCGTCAATCGGTTCTCTTTCCCGCCCAGTTTACCCTGGTGGCGAGCACTAATCCCTGTCCCTGCGGCTACTACGGCGATTCACTTCAGGCTTGCTCCTGCTCCCCCCGCCAGCGGGAAATGTACTGGGCGAAACTCTCTGGCCCCCTGATGGACAGGATTGATCTGCAAGTGGCCGTAAATCGCTTGAAACCGGAGGAAATGACCCGCCAAAATCCGGGGGAACCCTCCCAACCGGTGCGGGAGCGGGTGCAACAGGCCCGGGACTTAGCTCGTCGGCGCTTTGCCTCTTTTCCCCAGATCACCTGCAACGCTGAAATGCAGGCGGCCCAGATCCGTCAGTTCTGCGCCCTCGATGATCCCAGCCGTCAACTCCTAGAAGGCGCCATTAGAAAACTCGGTCTCTCCGCCAGAGACATGGATCGAATTCTCAAGGTTTCCCGCACCATCGCCGACCTCGTTCAGGCGCCGCAAATTCAGGCGCCCCACATTGCCGAAGCCATCCAGTACCGCACCTTAGACCGCTTTAGTTAGGGGCTGTTTGGACATCGTCATTGATTCCAGCAAATCGTTTATTTCACGAACGTTTGGTACTCCTTAAACGGCGCTGGGGGAAGGTAACGGCTAAGCTCAACGGCGGCAGATAACTTTTGGGGCACCGCCAAGACTCTATACCGTCCGTTGCAGCGCCGTGTTAGTCTGCTGCTAACTGCAACAGATAGCTAACTTTTTAGTCTTCTTCTTGATTATTGCGATACTGTTGAGTTGATTGTGATAACGATCGAATCTGATTCCCGGTTGACTCATAGATACTTCTTAATTCATGTGAGCCTGGGCCTTGCCTAAAACCATTAACAAAATATTTGCGCTGCAAACCAACATATATGAGTGCAAGAGATCTGTTTTTAAGAAACTGCTGAAGATAATTCTTCTTAATAAGTAGTCCTGAACCTTGCTTATTATTGATTGTCACTATTTGCTGAGAACTAGCAGAATCTATCCAACCGTACAAACCATCCCACTGTAATCTGCCGAAATCAACAAGATCAGGGGCTGGTACTAAAAGATTTGGTATTGATTCTTCCTCACTACAATCATACTCAAACTCCCCTCCTCTTAGTAACTCAATGCAGGTGTTGTGCGCTGCGTCTGTCCCAAGAACAGAGCAACTAAGATCTATTTCACTAACTTCTATTCTCTCTTGAAGAACTAATGTATTTGGGTGTTCACCGATGAGCAATCGATAATCATGTGGCTCATCAAGATGAGAACGATTGTAGAAATCATCAGTAGAGCGTGCTGCTCGGCGTATCCTTTTCAAGTCTGCATATGGTACAAAAGTTGATTTAAGTAAGATAGAAAAGTTTCGATAAGCTCGCTCATCATCAGCACCAAGTTTTGGTGTATCCCTCAGACTTAAATACAAGGATAGGTAAACCCAATCGTCGCTACTATTGTCAGATATCTCAATTACTTCCATAGTATTTAGGAAGTTCTTATCCCATATCCAGCTTGCATGATCCAAGTGAGAAAAAGCACTAAAATCGTAAGCAATTGGCTTCCACCACGCTAGATATAGCATTTTCAAACGAGACGTGAACGCCACCGACACCAAAACCCGGACGGGTAAAGAGCTAGCAGGGACTTTGTCCATGACTCACGTGTAAATGCTATATTCAGGATTTTGTGGGAGGAATGAGCGTAGATCCGTCAAATCAATATCTCTAAAATCGATCCCATGCACTCTAGGTAAAGACGTTTCTCGTTCATCTCCCCACAATTCTATTTTTCTTGGTACATGGTCGGAGATAATACCTGCCAGTTGACGCAACAGTATCCAGTAATACTTCTTGCCCAATCGTTCAGCCCAGCCTGGTCGTGCGCGTCCTCCACCGTACTTACTCAGTAAATGCATGTCATATCGAAAACACTGCTGCTCTTGCCCTGGATAGCCCAGCTCAGACACACTCCTTATAAACCAGCGAAAAACGTCTTCTCGGCTTATTTCTAATGACTCAAGATCATACGCTCTTAGTATCCGAGGCTCTACTACATATCGAGCAAAGTCTGTACCTATCGCAAAATCACTGAGGTTCATATTTCTTCTAAAAGGTTCCTCATTTACGAGGTGACTAACATCCTCCTCTGTTGGAAACACAATAGGCCAATGACTAGCATAAGGTGGTCTAAATTGGTCGGCACTAATTGCTTGGTCTAAGATATTTTGCTGATATGCTAACTCCACAATGAGCCTCAACCAGTCTCTGGTTAAAACACTATCCGGAACAGAGTCCTGAGCAAAGAACTCGGTATAGATAGCCTCAGCAGTATCCTTAGTAAAATGATCATCTTTGAGATGTAAAAGAGTACTATAAGCTGCGAGGCTTATACGTTCCAATATGTAGTCGTCATCAACTTCGGCAAAATGCAAAATAATTGGCTTAATGATTGTAGGTTGTATCAGAAAGAATCGCGTTAATCCTTTGCTAGCACGATCTCGCACCCTTCTGTCTGAAGATGCACAACACCATGCCAGAAACAATGACCATAGTCGTGCAGTTTCTTCACTGAAAGCAGTAAGATCTGCTTTCAGTGACCACTCAATTAACTGCCTTGCTCTGCCTTTCTCCTCAAAGTCCTTGTGCAGAGTGAAACTCCAAAATGGATCCCTTGTTGTTAAATCAGCGTCCCAGTTCAGCCTGTCTATAAATCCAGCATTCAATGGATGGTTAGGAACTGGAACCATGCCAAATAAAGCACTCATGACATTGAATGCAATTTGGCTATTGCGTAAACCCTCATAAACTAAAAGCTCAGTGTGGCGAGAAAAACTACTCGGTGAACGCCACTCAAATCCTGAAAATATAATCGGTAGAAGAACTTGAACTCGATTTACAGTATCAAGCACATCAGCCAGTTCTACGTGAAATCTTTCAGGCAAAATGATGGATAAGGCTTCGAGTACACCCTTATTTTCTAGCAGTTCTTCAGTGTTGTCAGAAGTTGGTTGAGTTGAGTTGGCACGAGCAGTTTCGTTAGAGTACTCTAATATAGACTCTCTAATGAAACTGATGATGTTTGTCTGCGGCAGCAATTGTTGCGATTGTGAAATTGCGTGAATTCTGGTGTCAATTTCATTAATCACTGAGAGAGCAATCAAAAAGTCACCGATGCGCTCAAAAGTGAATCTACAAAACCACTGTCTAGGAGCAAGAGGTCTTTCTTTCCGAAATAGAAAGGAAATAAGTCCTTCCTTCTCTAATTGCAGAAAAAGTGAACGAGTATGATCATCAGTTGAAAATATTCTACCAACTACATCTTGAGCAATCTCACGCGGAAGAATTCGTGTTCTACGTTGGGACATCTCTCGTGCAAGTGCCTCGACAGCTGAATAGACTTTGTTATCCCTGAAGTCATATCGACACACTTGAGCAGCACTCTTATTTTTACTGTCAAGAATAAGCCTAAGAATATCCGTGAATCCAAGAGACCCTAAAGGCAAGGATGCAAGCCCTTCGTCCTGTAGTCCAATACAAACAAGATGTAGAAAAAGTGGGTTCGCAAACTCTCGTTGCAGTAGTGGTGTAGCTGGAGGTTCTAGTTGATAAAACTCAAAAAACTTCTGTATTGCTTCAAACTCTCTCCCGACAAAACCATTATGCTCAAAGTAAGGAATCTCACTTTCATCTTCAATCACTTCATCTAGGTAAGTATCTCGACAAGATATACAGAGCTTTAGCCAAGAAAATTGAGTGATTTGCTGACGAAGAGTAGGTAACCATGCCTGTTTCCAGCGACTTCTATCTTGTGATTCATTGAGAGCATCAATACAAATCAGAGCTGGAATTCCAGCCGATTCGCCAATCGTATCAATCATGCTCCAGAACTCATCACGACCAACATCCCCTGGAAGACCCAACTTTCGTACCATCACCTCCCAAGGTTCTCCACCAGCAAAGTCTTCACCGTAAAACACAAGGCAGAGTTGTCCATCTGCATACCGATGAAGAGCATGATCGATAATCGCATGTGTTTTTCCCACTCCTGCTGAACCCCGAAGAAGCATCACTTTGCTCCGAGGCAGTCGTGCATCAGGACTTTCCAGCCACTCTTCTAGTTTCCTGAGTACAGTTACTAGTTCTCTCGATGTATCGAGTTTTGCAGCAGGAAAGTGTACATTATATTCCGCTTCAAATTGGCGAAATCCAGGTGTATCAGCATTATCACCATGATTCGCTATTAGATCATCTAGAAAGATTTGTTCTGCCTGCTGGCTTTCCTGAAGTAAATGCTCAACATGAGAACTAACAGCTTCTAAATTTAGGTGTTGGTCCCACGAAGATGCCTCTCTGAGTTCTATTTCTAATTGACTAAGTTGATTAGAAATAGATGCGGCTAAATCTTGGCAATCCTCTGGTAAAGAACTGGAAGTACTTATAGCTTGATGCCAGGAACTAATAGTTTTACGAAGAGAAGCAAGGAGAATCTCAGTGCGCTTTCGCCACTTGTCAGTACAAGAAAATGCTTCTAAGGCAGTAAATGCAGGTACATCAACCGAAAGTTTAGGGGTGTAGCGTCTTCCTGCTTGAACTTTGGCTTCATCGAGTCTAGCACCAAACCAATCCCAACCCATAACATTGCTATCAAACCAATAGCGACGTAATCCCCCATTTATATCAACAGCAAGTAATCGATCGCATAGGACGCTTTCTGTCCAGACTTCAATGACGATATCAAGACCGTTAGTTTGAAGCTCTTGTCGAGCATTTTGGATCCAATCACTAAGCTTTTCACTTTGACTTTTACCACGGCGACCCCTTGCTGTAGGGCCTGTAGGGTTAAATGGGATACAAAATGTATACCTCTTAAGTTCAGGATGATTGCCCGCAGCCTGCTGTAAGGATTCAGTCATCTGTGCAAATTGAGAGTCACCAAGACCATCAAAGTATTTTGCCTGAAGTCCCCATTTCTCCCCATTTGGTGAAATCCAAAGAGCTTCAACACCACCATCCCCTCCTGCTCCTCGAAAGCGTTGATATGTGCTATTAGGTTCAACTTCCGGGGTGGTTAGACGACGAAATATTTGGCAACAAAGTTCTTCAAATGCCTCTCGTACTCCACCGTTGAAAGGGCGAATTTGTTGAAAGTTAATTTCTGACATAAACCATCCTGATCTGTAATACAAGCATTCTTCTTTAGCGGGAATCTTCTTGAAATGCTCTGTAATCCTGAGATACAGGAGCTTCCAAGTTTTATACTTTCACGACTCGATCTACCAATTGTCTCCTCAAGTTTTTGCGAAAGATAGATTGCTTTAAGCAGAGCCTGAACCTAAATCTAAGCAGGCTAACTAGGGATTAGACGGAAAGTTTCCGTATAACACTCTCCGCAGCAACAATATGTGGAAACTTTCGGCATATCACCTCATTTTGGCGTAATCGCAAGAAACTTTCCGTATATCGCTCTCAAAAGCGTGTTAGACAGATTAGCGTACTGTTAAATGACCTCCTTTCATTAGAGCATCCAGCGCCGACGGACACCATTTCTAGAAATATAGCGCCGATTTCCCGGACTGACACAACTCCGTAACAAAACTTTACTAACCCCAAGCCACCCCTCCCCAGTACCTCCATGGCTTCTTTTACAGGCTCGTATCGTTGTCCCAGCAGAAAATGCCAAGGAGGCCACTATTTTGCCTGGGATCGAAGTCTATGGCTTTCGGAACCTGACGGAAGTGGCCCGCTTTGATCCCAGTCGTTAATTCCCAAAAGGCACCATTAAAAAACTGGGCCTCTCCGCCCGAGCCATGGATCGGATGCTCAAGGTTCCTCGCACCATCGCCGATCTTGTCCAGGCGCCGCAGATTCAGGCGCCCCACATTGCCGAAAGGAATGATTCTCTTCGGATGTCGCCTGATGTTTGTGGCAACAACGCCACAAGAGTCGGGAGTAGTTTACAGATGGTCTAAAAACGTCTGACCCGATACCTGAGCTTGGCGAATGATTTGGCGCAGGGTTGGAGGTTTCAGTTCTGTCTTGACCGGCACCGGCACCGAAATTTCATACTGCTCCGTTTTTTTGAGAATGACATGGGAGCCGGTCTGACGGACTTGTTTGAATCCCAGACGCACAAGGGCGTTGATGGCGGCGCGGCTAGAAATATTGGTCAGTCTAGAGGCAGGCAGACTAGCGATGTCCGCAGAGTCTAAGCTGTAATCCTCTTCCCCTAGAGGGGGCTCGGGTTCCCTGCGCCGTTGATAGCTGGCGATCTGTTCCCGCAGGGCGTGATTCTGATTTTTGAGGAGTTGATTATTTTGATGGAGGGCTTCGTTGGTTGTCAGTAGCTCTTGGATTTCCCCCTGTAGGCGCTGGTTTTCATCGAGGGCATAGTTAGCGTATTCTCGTTGCAGAGCGCTTTCCTGCCGGGCCTGCTCCACCATGGTTTCCAACTCTGGGATGGGGAGGGACTGGAGTTGTCGGGAGAGTTGCCGGACTTTCTCCTGGGATTCGTCCCGTTGCCGGCGCAGGGTCTGAATCTGTTGTCCTAGGGTTCTGGCTCGCTCCTCCGTTCGGCGCTGGCGCTCCTGGGCCTGGAGGAGACGGGCCTGTAATTCTTGGAGATGACTGTCCTCTTCCTGGGTTCCTTCCAACTCCGCCAACTTATTTTCATAGTCAGCGATGGCTTGTTGCAACCCTTGGATTTGGCTTTCTTGCTGGCTCTGGGTTTGTTGGAGTTCCGCCCGAGCGCCTTCCAATCGATGGATCAGATAGCTATTTTGGCGGGTGCGTTCTCCTAAATCCTCCCGTAGGGATTCCGCTTCCTCCTGGAGTCGCAAATGAAGGCGTTGGGATTGTCCCAATGCTTGATTGAGTTTGTGTTGCTCCCGGCGCCAGAGTTGAAGCTTAGTTCTCAAATACTCCACACTGGTCCAAACCGCAGCGCCGCCCCAGAGGGAAGAGAATAAAATGAGACTATAAAGTTCAAAACGACTGTTTGGCTGGTGGGGGGTCTGAACCCAATCCCTTAAATCTTGACGGAAGGCGGGGGGCGGATTGCGGAGATAATAGACCCGACCAATAATTTTTCCGGTTTTCGGATAGGGCTGGGGTAGGCGCTCGGGGCTATCGCCATGGGGAAAGAGTCCCTGGGGATGGAGGCTAGGGGGATCCCAGAGAAAATCAAAGGGATGTTGGGCTAAGTCTTTTTGCGTCAGAAACCGGCGCCAACGGTCTTCTCCCCACTGGAGGGGCCGAGACAGCGCCAGAATGCGTTTGCCTTGGGAATCAGTGAGCACCAGGCCAAACTGGCCGTCGTTACTGTCCAGAATTCCCTGAAGCGCTGCTTGATCCCCCCGCCGGAGCGCCAGGGAGAGGGTCGGGGGGAGGGTATGGGCCAGGAGGTTAAATTCCAGGGTTTGGGCCCGGTATTGAGTTCCGCGCCAGTAGCCGTCGTAGGCTTTGTAGATTAGACCCAGCCCGAGGAGCAGGGCCGCCAACTCAATCCCCAGCAGTCGCGCCAAAGCGGCGCCGATCCGCTGGATGCGCTGAGGCGGAAGAAAAGAGGGGAGCCAGGAAACCGGTTTCATCCTCTGGGGTCAGGACGGGGAGGTGTTTCTACTCTAAACGAAACTCCGATAAAAAAAGAGCGCAAATCCGGCGCTCTCTGAGTTACTGACGTTTTTTGAAAAAGTAAACTATTCCTCAACGGCGGCGAGGGCCAATTCCTCGTCGTCCTCCAGCGCCGGGGGAATATCCAGAACTTCTTCCTCCGTCACCGGACGGCCTTCGGCTTCCGCCAACAGTTTTTGTCGATATTTCTCCGCCATTTCCTCCGCTTTTTCATAGACTAAATCCCGATTGTCCAGCATGGCGCCGGGTTCGGGTTCCAGTTGTTTAGTGGAGAGGGAAATTCGGCCCCGCTCGGCATCGAGGTCGATGATCATCACCTTCAACTCGTCGTTGACATTGAAGACGCTGTGGGGAGTGTCGATGTGATTGTGGGAAATTTCCGAGATGTGGAGCAGGCCGCTGACGCCGCCGATATCGATGAAAGCGCCGTAGGGTTTGATGCCCCGGACGGTGCCCACCACCACTTGGCTCACTTCCAGACCGTTCATCTTCCGTTCCACTAAGGCCCGTCGGTGACTGAGCACCAGACGATTGCGTTCTTCGTCCACTTCCAAAAACTTGAGGGGTAGGTCTTCGCCCACTAAATCTTCTTTGGTTTCCTTGGCGCTGATGTGGGAGCCGGGGATAAAGCCCCGTAGACCTTCGATGCGGACGAGGGCGCCGCCCCGGTTGGTGGCGAAGACACTGGAGCGAACGGTGACGTCTTCGGTTTGCAGTTGCCGCACCCGCTCCCAAGCCCGCATATATTCAATCCTGCGGATAGAGAGGGTCAATTGGCCGTCTTCGTTTTCATCAGTGAGGATGAAAAATTCCCGAGTTTCGTTGGGTTGGAGCACCTCTTCCGGTGCGTCCACCCGGTTGATGGACATTTCCTGGATGGGAATGTAGGCGGCGGTTTTGGCGCCGATGTCGATGAGGGCGCCCCTGGATTCCATGGTGAAAACCGTCCCCGGCACAATGTCGCCAGGGCTGAAATGGTAGTCGTACTTGTCGAGAAGGGCGGCGAAATCCTCGTGGGTAAAGGCGATGGGTTTAGCGGTCGTAGTAGGTTGGCTGGCCATGTATGTTTAAAGTCCTAGTCCCTTATAGCTCCATATTGTGGGGGGTGCTTGCCTCCTGTTACTTAGTATTCAAGCCAGGATACAGACCCTTTATCATAGCCTATCCCCCGCCCTTTGGGAAAGACCGTCTCGGAACTAGGGAGGGGTTGGAAATTTTCTGTTATGATCCTGAACATCTTTGGCTATCCCCCTGTTCCCCGTTGCGCCCGCTTTGATGAGAGAGGAATTACCTGGAAGCGGCTGGTCTCTCGACGACCGAGACCCTGATGCGATTCGTCGCCTGATGCCCCTGTGGGAATGGTTTTATCGCTACTATTTCCGAGTCGAAACCCAGGGCTGGGAGCGCCTGCCGGAGGGTCGAGTCTTGATTGTCGGCTCCCATAATGGCGGTCTCTCTTCCCCGGACATGATCATGATGATCTACGACTGGTTCCGTCACCAGGGTTACGAGCGCCGGGTTTACGGCTTAATGCACCCGACGGTCTGGAAAATTAGTCGTCCCGTGGCGGAGTTGGCCGTTAAGGTGGGGGCGATTCAGGCCCATCCCCGCATGGCCTTGGCGGCCCTCCAATCCGGCGCCAGCGTGCTGGTCTATCCCGGCGGCGCCCAGGATGTCTTTCGCCCCTTTAGCGAGCGCCACCGCATCCATTTCGCCGGTCGTAAGGGCTTTATTAAATTGGCTCTGCGGGAAAATGTGCCTATCGTGCCGGCACTGTCCCTCGGCGCTCACGAAACCCTCTACGTCCTTGGGGACTGCTACGAGCAGATGAAACAACTCCACGATTGGGGTCTGCCCTGGCTGTTTGACATTGACCCCGTGGTCTTTCCCGTCTATCTCGGGTTGCCCTGGGGGTTGGCTCTCGGCCCCCTGCCCCATTTACCCCTGCCTTTAAAAATGCGCACCTACGTCGGCGAGCCGATTCTCTTTGAGCGCTACGGCACCGATGCCGCCAACGACCGGATCTACGTTCAGGCCTGCTATGACCAAGTGGTTAAGACCATGCAAGCTCAACTGGATGCCCTAGTGGCGGCGGCACCTAAATCCCCCGGATTTTGACCGCCGTTCCCCTCCGCATGGGCCACTGTGTGTACACAAGTGCCGAGATCCCCCCTAGCCCCCCTTTACAAGGGGGGAACCGCACTCAAAGTCCCCCTTGCAAAGGGGGATTTAGGGGGATAAAGCCCAAAACTGATTAAGCGACCCGATCTAAAATTGCCCGCTCCACCTCGTCCGCCTCCCCTTCGGCGCCAATGGTCAACAGGCGCTGGGTGCCCTGGTAATATTCCAGAATGGGCAGGGTACGTTGGCGAAAGGCTTGAATCCTCTGGGCGATGGCTTCCGGGGTATCGTCAAACAACGCCCGGTTGAGGGAGCGTTCTTCCATGGTCGCTTCCGTAATGTCCAGATACAGTGCCCAATCCAGGGGTTGCCCCAACTCCTCCAGTAAAAAATCCAACTCCTCCGCCTGGAACGCCGTGCGGGGATAGCCCTCCCAAATCCAGCCCGTCTCTAGATCCCCCAGGGTCAGGCGCTGGCGCACAAACTGAATCACAATGTCGTCCGGCAGTAACTTGCCTTGACTGACGTAGGGTTCCGCCTTCAGCCCCAAAGGCGTTGCTCCGGCAATCGCTTGGCGCAGAATGTCCCCCATGGACAGCACCGGCAGTCCCAGGCTTTTGCCGAGACGCCGGGCTTGGGTGCCCTTCCCCGCCCCTGGCCCCCCCAGCAGAACTAAACGCATGATCCTGTCTCCCAGACTCTAAAGAACGCTCAAGCTATTGTACGCTTAGCTGAGCCAGCCCTTGAGACGACAGGCCACTTGGGGCCGCCGGAGTTTGCGCATGGCTTTGCTTTGGATTTGGCGCACCCGCTCTCGGGAGAGGTCGAACATTAAGCCGACTTCCTCTAGGGTATAGCTCTGGGGACTAGCCAGACCGTAGCGGAGGCAAATAACGTCCTTTTCCCGCTCCGTCAGGACTTCGCTGAGAACTGCGAATAACTCCTGCTGGAGCATCGCCTCCGTGGCGCTGTCCTCCGGCAGTTGCAGGTCTTGATCTTCCAGTAAGTCCACTAACTCGGTGTCCTCTCCCTTGCCCACTCGATGGTTCAAAGAGAGGGACTGGCGCCGCAATTGTAGAAGATGACGCAGTTGGGGAGGCGTGACATCTAGAGCCTGAGCCAATTCCGCTTCGTTGGGGTTGCGATGAAGCTCCTGTTTAAGCAGGCGCTGGGCTTTTTTGAGTTTGTTGAGCTTTTCGACGATGTGGATGGGCAGTCGAATAGTGCGGGCATCGTTGGCGATGGTGCGGGTGATGGCCTGGCGAATCCACCAGTAGGCGTAGGTGGAGAATTTATAGCCCTTGTTGGGGTCAAACTTCTCCGAGGCCCGGTTGAGACCAATGGCACCTTCCTGGATCAAGTCGAGGAAAGGCACCCCCCGATTGAGATAGCGCTTA
The DNA here is from genome assembly GCA_046304295.1 of Cyanobacteriota bacterium. Taxonomy (GTDB): domain Bacteria; phylum Cyanobacteriota; class Cyanobacteriia; order Cyanobacteriales; family Microcystaceae; genus Synechocystis. Next base: position 16,717 of record JBKCES010000406.1, read on the forward strand.
GCGATGGAGACCACTAGCCGCAGATTGGAGCGAATCATTTTGCCCTTGGCCACCCGCCCCCGGTGGAGCCAACTGTCTAGCAGTTTCTCATTTTCAAACCCTAGCGCCCTAGCCCATTCCAGCTTCGTTGGCTCCTGACCCCGCTCCTGGCTTAACTGATCCCGCAACTCCTCCGCCCGCATCAACATTTGCACCTGTCGAGCCAACTCCACTTCCTCTTCGGGGCTGAGGAGAGGATAGCGGGCCATTTCTTTAAAGAAAATACCCACCGTGTCCTCCGAAAGGCTCTTGCTCTGCTGAACGATGTCGGTGCTGGCGCTGTCTTCGGAAAAGTCCACCTTCACCGTTTCCCCCGCCTCTGGGAAAAGTTCCTGGAGCAGGGAGGACGGATGGTCTCCCTGAAGGGGTTGGGACGTCTGGAGGGTTTCTTCGTGAAGCATAGGACAGGGGGTAGGCAAGCCTGGGCGAGAACAATAAAAACGCTTAAAACCGTTAGGAAAAACCCTAAAATCTTAAGAAAAGATTAAGAATTAGCGGGCTTCTCTAGCTGAAGCAGGAGTCGCAAGACTAAAGTTTTAATCTATAGGAGAGAATTGTGCCATTAAAATTTCTAAACCCCGGATTTTTAAGTATTTTTTAAGTTTTCCGACTTAGCTAAGGCTTCAGAGAGTTGGATACCAGTTATTCCGTATTGCCTGTCGGGCATTAGGCATTGGTGAATGGTATAGGAGAATTGATAATTGGCTCTCCAGAGGATGCACGGGTAACAGTTCCTGGTCAAAGTCCTTAAGCTACCAGAGCTATCTGAAGAATTTGTGCGGGATCTTACCGAACAGCGCCGATTATCCGGAGATCTTGACAGGGAGTTCTCAGAACTGTTTTTCGTAGCGTAGGCGCACTTCATTAACACTGTAATCGTAGGAAAAGCGCAGATAGCCGTTCTTCTCCACGGTGTAGATGGCTTCGAGGAAGGGCACCACCCGGAAATCCGTCGTCCGCAGTTGGTTGCTGAGCGCCGTTTCCACGTCATAAACCAGTCCCTGGAAAATCATGGGGATAGCGAGTTGGGTAATGCCCACCTGGAGGAGTTGATTGGCGTTTTTCCCCTGGAGCGCGTCCACTAAAACCAAAGCCTGTTCCCCCAAGAGACGGACAATTTCCCCCTCGGAACGGGGGGGGCTACTACTGAGTTGGACGGCGGGATTGGCGAAAATTTGCTCGTTGTTAAAGCCTTGGGCCGCCAGCACTTGCAGGCATTGAGACAGATTGGCCAGTTGGTAATCCGCCAGGGCTCCGTCCCCGGAAAGAGGGCGGAAGGTTTGTTCCGGGTTGCAAATTTCGGCGTTGCGGGGACTGAGGTTGGGGAGAATGCGACTGAGGGGGCCGTCTAGGACGAGACGGATATCCACCCGTTGGATTTTGGTGATGCTGTCGTCGGGAATTTCATTACTGTCCGCAGAGCGCAGGCGCTGGGACTGGGGCAGGTCGGACACGATGGTGCGCATGGCCAGCTTTAAGTCCGGGTTGAGTAATCCCCCCTCCGGGGTAAAGGTCAAACCGTTGGCCGTGCGCCGGTCAAGAAGAAAGCGAGTGTCGAGGAAACTGACCCGGCCCCGGTGTAGGTCGATCTGCCCCTCCGGTCGCAGACGGTTAAAGTCCGTTAGGGGGCCGTTGAGGGTTAACTCCCCGCCGAAGGCGAAGCTGTAGAGGGGATCCTGGGCGATGGAAAGATTGTCTAGGGAAATATTTAAGTGGTTAAGGGTCGGGCCGCCGTTGGTCGCCAAGCGCCGTTGGCGAATCCAGAAATTGTCCGGCAGTTTAGCCGGCGCGGCCTGGGAGTCCGGGATAAAGATCTGTCCCCCCGCCAGCCGTAAATTGCCCGCGAGTTGGGGAGCGAAAGCCGAGCCTTTAATTTCTAGGACTCCTCCCACCTCTCCCCGGTAGAGGTCGGGAAAGTTGACCTGGGTGGGATCGAGGTTCACCGTCAGGGGGTCGGCTAAATTTGCCTGGGGGGTAAAAATAGGTAGGTTCCCCTGGATTAACACTTCCCCCTGACCAAAATTCCCCTTCAGTTGGGCAATGCTCACCACTCGGTCGTTAAATTCGATCTCCCCGTTCATCTCGATGGGGTTGGGCAGGGCGGCGCTTTTAATCACGGCCCGTTGCAGTTGGATTTTGCCCAGCGCCTGAAAATCCTTGAGTTTCAGCTCCGCCCCGGATTCTAAAATCCCCTGAATCCCTAGGTTTAAATCCCCCTCGCCCCCGACCCAGGTCACCTGGTCGTTGGTTAAAGGCCCCAGCAGTTGGAAGGCATCTTCCCGGATATGGGCTTGGATATTGAACTGTTTATTTTTCAAGGGAGGGCCGCTCAGGTGGAAGGGGATCTGGGCGGAAATAAAGAGGGGGGATTGGCGGTCCGTCAGGAGGCGAAATTGATTTTGGGCGTAGCTAAAGTTTCCCGCTAAGACGCAGGATTCTTCGGGGCAGGTGTTAAAAACCAGGGAGCGGGCTTTAAGAGACAGTTCGTCTAATTTAAAGGCCCCCTGAAGTTGGGGCGCCGCCCAGGTGCCCCGCAGAAGCCCCTGGGCGTTGAGGGTGCCCACCAGTTCTAGGGGCAATGCCCCCAGGGCCTCAAAGGTGTCGCTAGAGAGGTTTTCCACGGCCCAGCGGGCGTCGTTTCCCTTGGGCGAAAATTCTCCCTCCAGCGCCAAACGGGCGGAGCGAATCTCCACAAAGGACGGCGGCACAGTGACGACGCCGTTTTCCAAGCGGGCCTGAAGATTAACTTCGTTAATCGGAATAGGATGGTTGCTATTCAGGGTCACCCCCAGGGGCGGGGCGATATCCACAAAGGGGGATTGGGGATACCAACTCCAGCCTTTCCCCCGCAGGCTCAGGTCAAGTTCCGGTGCCGATAGGGTTCCCCCCAGGACGGCTTCTCCCCGAAAATGCCCGTCGATATTCAGTTCCTTCGGCGCTCCCCCCTGACGACGCTGTTCCGCTAGGGCCCGCAGGCGCTGGTCCACCACGTAGAGCAGGTTCAGTTGGTGCTCTAGCGCCCGTTGGCTGTTGCCCAGACTGAGGGATGGCAAATCCTGAGCCAAGGGCGCCGGTCGCTTTTTGGGCAGGCGCCTCAAAGCGTCGATGTCCGGAAGACGCAAAGCGCCGAGGACTTCGTTGACTTTGCCGTCCGCCTGTAAACGGGCGGAAACGGCTTGGCTGGCCAAATCTAGGGAACCTTCGAGGCGATACTGCCCCTGACCCAAGCGCAGTTGAGCATCCGTTAAATCGAGGCGCCGGTCCTGATAGGCCAGACTGGCTTGAAACTGTTGACTCACCAGAGCGCCGAGACCCAGCTGATCCACCGTTAGATCCCCTTGACCGGAGAAGTCCTGAAGGTTAACGGCACCCTGGCCCCGGAGTTGTCCCCGGAGGGGGCCGAGGAATTGATAGTCCCGACCGGGTTGGAGGTTGAGTAAAGCTAGGGGAAAGTCGGTAACGGTAAATTGAGCCTGGTCTCCCTGGCGTTTAACTTGGGCTTGAATCGGCGTTTCCTGGCCCGACCCCAAACGTAGATCCACCGCGGTCGGTAAGAGTTTTTCCGCTAACGGCGCTAGCGCCAGGTTGAGATAATCCTTCTCTCCCCGTAGGATCAAGCTAGACGTCCGCCGGGGATTAAACTCAACGGCGCCGGTTAATTGGGGTGCCAGGGCGTAACCATTAAGAACCGGGTTTTTCAGGTCAAGCTTGCCCGTTAGCCGCAGATCCGCCAAACCTTTAACCGTTTGCCCCTGAACGCGCCCCCGAAAGTGGGCCAGCCCCGTTAAATCCGTGGTCGGGGGACGAAACTGGGAAGGGAGGGGTAGTTGAGCGACGAGAGTATTAACGGGGAGGGTTTGCAGATCAACTTGGGTTCCGATGGTTAAATTCAGATCCCGGAGCGCCGCCGGTTGGTTGGGAGCCAGGGTTAAATGTCCGCTGGCCTGAAGAAATTGAGCACCGAGGCGGAGACGGGCCGTTTCAATTTCTAGAGGAATTGTTTTTAAAGACGGGGGCAAAGCGGCGCCGCGGAGATGAACCACGCCGTTTAGGGGTTGATTGAAACTCGAGTTAAGGGGAGATAAATCGACCTCTTTAACCCGGAGACGACTCTGCCAGCCCTGGGGGTTCAGACGACTGAGGCTTGTGACGGCGCCGCCGTTCAGGTCTAAATCCGCCGAAGCGATGGCTTCCAGGTTTTCCAGTTTCCGAGGAGATGCCAGTAAAGATTGGAGCGGCACCGAGAGGGAAATTTGCCCCCGGGTTAACCGGGTCGGTAAAGGCAGAGTCGGCGCGAGGGCGTTGAGGTTAAGACTCTTGGCCTGAACCGCTGCGCTCAGGAGACCGTCCTGTAATTCTGTTTGCAGACGAATCGGTTGGGATGCGTTGGCTAGAGCAACCTTGAACTGGCCCCGGCCTTGGAGTTTCGCCAGCGCCGGCGCTTGCCAACGAGTTAAAGTCCCCCCTAGGGTTAAGCGTCCCTGTTTGGCCTCGGCGCCGATGGGGAGATTAGGGAGCCAGGGGTTCAGCGCCACAGTTTCCGTTTGGAGTTGGGCCGCCAGTTCCCCCCGGTTTAACTCCCCTTGTAAACGGACGCGGTCGGCGCCGGATCTTAGAATTAAATCGCCCCGACTCTCCAGACTACGGGGGGAAAAATCCTTAAATTGCCCCGCCGCGACTAGATCGCCACGTTCCAGGGTCAAGGGTTGACGGGCTAAAGCCGGAGGACATTTGGGGTTAGCGCAGAGAATAGCGACCAAAGGCGATAGGGCAAACTTGTCGGCGCTGAGCGCGAACCGCCAACGGTTCTGACGGAAATTTCCCTGACCATTCAGCAAAAGCTCGCCGCCGCTGGTTCGCAGTCGCGTAGGGGTCAGGGTTAAAACATCGCCCCGCCACTGGGCCTTTCCTTCCCCCGTCAAGGCGACGGCGCCGAGTTGGGTGGGGGTTTGGGCGCGCCAAGTTAACTGGGCTTCGGGTTTGGCTAAGGTTCCCGCCACCGCGCCGACGGCGCTGAGATCTCCGAGGGTTACCTCTTGGGGCGGAACCTGATAGTGGGCCAACAGGCGCTGGCTGGGGAGATCAGCCCGAAAACGGCCCCGGAGCAGGGGATTTGACCGCCAGCGCCAATCTCCGGCGCCGTAAATTTCCCCCCCCGCCTGGGGTCGTATTTGTAAAGATTTGAGAGTAACCTGGGTCAAACTAGCCCGCAGTTGGCTCTGGAAGGTTTGAATCGGGACGCGATCCAAAGTAACGGGATTAATATTTTCGATCTTACCTTGCACAACCGGATTATTGAGAGCGCCGCTAATCTGGGCTTGGGCCTGAAAGCGCCCCTGGAGGGAAACCGGGAGCGTTACCGCCAGGGTTTTGAATAAAGACCGGGCTTCCACGGCGTTGGTTTGCAGACGCAGATCATAGCCCCGGCGCCAGTCCAGACCCCCCCGGACTTGGGCCCGCAAATCTCCCAGTTGGATTTCCCCTTTTTGAACTTGGATTTTTTGACCCGTTAACCCCAGATTTAAATTGGCTCGCAACGGCGCTTTTAGGGTCGGGAATTGGGCTTGAAGATTCTCCAGCGCCAAGGCACCTTGGGTTTGGGTTCCTTCAATTTGCTTGAGACTGGGTAACGTCGCCTTGACTTGCCCCGCTAATTCCCCTTGTTGCACCCGGGCCGGGAAATTAGGAATTAAACTCGCCAATTCTGGCAAGTTCAGGCGCTCGATGGTCAGATCCGTCTGGGTTTGCCCTGTGTTGAGAACCGTCTGCCCCTTGGCCTGAAGACGACTGTTTTGGGCACTGAGACTCGGCCCGGCACCAGCGTTCACGTCGTAGTCGATAATCTGCCGGTTTCCTTGGCGGATCATCTGATAGCGTCCGGCGCCGTTGATTGTGAAGTAGAGGGGTTTTCCCTGGTAGGGTCGCAGGCGAATTTGGGCGGAGTCGATCTTGACCTTCAGGTCTAAATCTAGGGGCAGGTCAGATTTAGCGCCGGTTTTGGGGGGATCAAGAACTAACCAGCGCCCCTGGGCGTCCTGAACCAGATCAATCACCGGTTTCACTAGGGTCGCCTGGGCCACCACCGGTTTCCCCACTAAAAATAACAGGGGGTTAATTTCCAGCTTTAAACCCTGTAACGTAACGGTGCTTTGATCCTCAGGGATGGGCGGCAGACGGGACGGCCCCACCTCAATCCCCTGAAGGGAGAGATCCTCAATTTTGCCAATTTCAATGGGCCGCCCCAGCAGTTTCGATAACTCCGTCGTCAAAAACGGCGCCGCTTGGCGTTGGGCTAACTGGCGACCGCCCCAGTATAAAACGCCCATAACAACGACTAAACCGCCCCCAATCCCTAAGACCAGGGGATGTTTCAGCCAGGAGACTAGCCCGCCCGGTCGGCGTTGGGAAGTCGGGCGAGGGGAAGGGGAAGACATCGGGCAGGGGGGAAGGACTTGAGGGTCTATATTCTAGACCCTATTTCCGGCGCCGGGGTTTCAGACCGCTTCTTTCGATAACAGCGGGTTCATCTTGGGGCAAAAGGTTTAAACTGGCAAACATCATCTCCGCTCCTATTGTCGCCGCTATGATTGCCCTCGTCGAAAAGCCCCCTGGGCCGACCCTGGCCGATTTTCAAAGCCACCCCCCGGAAGATCAAGAATGGGTTGAGGGTCGGTTGATCGCCAAAAACAATATGACGATTCTCCACAGTAAAGTTCAATCTCGTCTAGCCCGACTTTGGGGCAACTATATCCTCGAATCCGGCCAGGGGGGAGAAGTCTATGTTGAATTGCCTTGTATTACTGCTGGACGGGGTCGCCGTCCCGATGTCTGTTACACGACGGCGGAATTAGTGGCCCAATTTGGGCAAGAAACGGTTCTCCCCCAGAGTCCGAGCCTCGCGGCGGAAATCGCCTCTCCCAACGACAGCGCCGAGGAGTTATTCGCCAAGTCCGCGGAATACTTGGCATCGGGTTGTGGAGAAGTCTGGCTGGTTTTTCCTGAAAACTGCCGGGTTCTAATTGTGACAGCCAACCAAACCCTCGCTTTCCAGGGGGAGGACAGCGGTCACTGCCAACGGTTTCTCGTCGGTTTTCAGGTTGCTCTGCCCAGTCTGTTCAGTTAAAATTTGAGGTAAAAAAATGCCCTTTCAAAATAACTACGTCAATCTGGTTACTGAAAAAAACCAAGCTCACACTCGTTTAATTCGAGATTATGACGGCAACAATAAAGATTTTGACTTCATTATCATTGGGTCTGGTATCGGCGGCGGTATTCTGGCGGATGACTTAGCAGATCGGTTGGGTAAAAGTCATCGGATTTTAGTCCTAGATGCCGGTTCTTTTGTTTATCCCACCCATGTTTACAACATTAGCCGCATACCCAACAGCGCGGTGGCGACTCATTTCGGTGTCGACAACTTTCAACAATTCCCCAGTGACTCTCACTTTATCGGCGCTAAACCCCAATTGTGTTTTGGCGGCCGCTCTATTTTTTGGTCGGGTCTAATTCCGCAACCCCAGGGTTGGGAGATGGACTTTTTCCCAGAAAATGCGCGTCAGGATTTAGTTTCTCAATACTTTAAGTTGGCCAATGAACGCATGAATGTGTCGTTCTCCCTCGGCGATAAAGCTCAGGAATTGGTGGATTATTTTCAGAATAGCGACCTCAATCAAGATTTTGAAATCAAGCAGACTCCCCGGGCCGTGCATCAACCCTATCTCAATCCCGACGGCACGACGCGGGATCAATTCTTTGTCGAACCCACCGGGGTGTTTAACACGGCGGAACTGCTGATCAATCAAGTGGGTCTAACCCCCGGCGCCGATCAAAATGGCAAGGGTCTCTTTATCAAACTCAACAGTTTTGTCGAAGCCATCGAAAACGTTCCCTTCGATTGGTACGAAATTAAAACAACGAACACAATCACAGGAGAGCCGGTCAGTTTTTACGCTCCCAAAGTGATTATCGCCGCCGGTTCTACCGAGAGTCCCAAGCTGATCAACCGCTCCGCTATTTATCAAACTTTACCCCCTAATATTCGGAACAAGGTCGGGTTTGGCCTAACGGATCATCCCGTTACCGGTGAGTCCCAGGCCTATGTTTCCTCCCTCGGGAAAAATAGCTCAAAAATTCCCCTGAGTCGCCGGGATCACGCCAAGATTATCTTCTACTCTCGGGGTAAACGAGACACCAATAATCATATTATTTATCCCTTCAATATCGAGATGAACGTTAACCATGAATACTGGCATCTCAGGAATAATGATCCGTCCGCCGAACCGGCGCCGGACGACACCGATAAAACTCGGATTGACATCAAATTTAGTTTTGGCAATTGCCTCGATGACGAGAATGGAATTTTCTCTCAGGCGAACGACAATTATACCCCTGAAATTCGCTTCAAGCGTTTTTCCAATCTCAATGATTTGCTTCAGTCTCGTTTCCCGGCGCTGGCAGGTTGGCGGAAAGGAGAAAGCGAGTTTTTCGATTTACTGAATCAAACCCGAAATCGCGTTTTTGGAGAGTTCAACGATGTGGACTGGATTACCGGCCAATACGGCGGAGGCGACGGCCGGCAATGGCCCTTTGGCTGGGGCACGGTTCATCACGCCTGCGGCACCTTGCGGATGCCCTGGAAAGCCAATCTCGACGCAAGCTTTGACAATAATTCGGTAGTCGATGAAGACCTCAAAGTCCGAGGCTCCGCCGGACTCTATGTTTGCGATATGTCCGTGATGCCGATCAGCTCCGCCGCCAACCCGGTTCTCGCGCTTGCGGGACTCGCCTTAAGACTGTCCAAACATTTGGGGTAGAACAATCCGGGGTTTTTCAACAACCGTCCCCCCTTGGGGGACTATTCCCAAATCTCGCAGGACAAATCCCCCGCCTTTTGGGAAAAGCGGATATTTTCGCCGTAATCCACCGGACAATCAATCACCGCCGGCACGTCCTGGGCCAGCGCCGTTTTCAGGGTGGGAATTAACGCTTCCGCCGATTCGACCCGGTAGCCCTTGAGACCCATACTTTCGGCGAACTTGACAAAATCGGGGTTGCTAAAACGAATAAAGGAAGAGGAGCCAAACTGATTAATTTGTTTCCACTCAATTAAACCGTAGCCATTGTCGTTAAAAATCAGGGTCACAAAGGGCGTGCCCACCCGGAGCGCCGTTTCCAGTTCCTGGCAATTCATCATAAAACCGCCGTCCCCCGTCACCGCCACCACCTTCCGGTCGGGGTAAACCAACTTGGCGGCCAGGGCACCGGGAATAGCGATGCCCATGGCGGCGAAACCATTGGAGATTAAACAGGTGTTGGGGCTGTCGCAGTGGTAATGGCGAGCCATCCACATCTTATGAGCGCCGACGTCGGAGATGACAATATCCTCAGGCCCCATCACTTGCCGCAGGTCGTAGATTAATTTTTGAGGCTTGACAGGAAACCCCTGATCCTGAGCGTACAATTCGTACTCTTCCCGAATCTCCGTCCGCAGAGAAGTCCCGAAGGGGGCGGGTTTACCTTGACGGTCGGCCCGTTTGAGGATATCCAGCAGAGAATCGGAGATATCCCCCACCACTTCCACCAGGGGGATATAACTACTGTCGATTTCCGCCGGGGTCATGCCGATGTGAATAATGGGCAAAGTCCCCTCGGGATTCCATTTTTTGGGGGAATATTCAATTAAATCGTAGCCCACGGCGATGACTAAATCAGAGCGCTCAAAGGCGCAGGTAATATGGTCTCGCTGTTGCAGGCCCACGGTCCAGAGCGCTAGGGGATGGGTGTAGGGAATCACGCCTTTACCCATAAAGGTATTGGCCACCGGAATGTTGAGCACCGTGGCGAACTCCGTCAGCGCCTCGCTGGCGCCGGCTCGAATAGCGCCGTTCCCCACCAGAATCAGGGGATTTTTGGCTTTGGAAATGGCGTTGGCTGCGGCGCTCAGGGTTTTAAAGGCCGCGTAAACCTTTTCCTGGTTGTCCCGACTGAGGGGCCGCCCCTCCACCGGCATGGCGGCGATATTTTCCGGCAAATCAATGTGGGTGGCGCCGGGCTTTTCCGATTGGGCCAGTTTAAAGGCTTTGCGCACTACCTCCTGGGTGATGCTGGGGCGGACAATTTGCCGGTTCCACTTGGTCACCGGGTTAAACATGGCCACCAGGTCTAGATACTGGTGAGATTCAATGTGCATCCGGTCCGTCCCCACCTGACCAGTGATGGCCACCAGCGGCGCTCCGTCCAGGTTGGCGTCCGCCACCCCGGTCATTAAATTCGTCGCCCCCGGCCCGAGGGTGGAGAGACAGACCCCCGCCTTGCCCGTCAACCGCCCATAGACATCGGCCATAAAGGCGGCGCCCTGCTCGTGGCGGACGGTAATGAATTGGATGGAGGAGCGTTTTAAGGCTTCGAGGACATGGAGGTTTTCTTCCCCGGGGAGACCAAAGATGTACTCTACGCCTTCGTTCTCAAGACATTGAATCAGCAAATCGGCGGTGTTCATTTCCCCCATGGGTGTTCTACTCTCCTGGCTGGGATCGGGGCGGTTTGTTTTTGGGTTAATCATCCCTTTACCTAGGGTAACGAAAAACCGGTTCTTTCGGCGGACTCTCAAAGGTTGTTGGGAAAGTCCCTAGCTCTCTCCGTGGATCCCCCTAAATCCCCTTGGTAAGGGGGGCTTTGAATTTTCACAAGCGCCGGACTGAGTTTCAATCCGGTTCCCCAGAGCCGGTCTCCTTGGGAAACTCGCACTTGACTTCGATGCTAAAGTTGCCTTCAGTGGAAGCCTTGGCCAGAATGGGCAAACCGCCCTCGCCTTTGATGACGAGGCCAAACTTCAGGGTGATTTCCTTAACTTCGGCGCCGCCGAGGTGTCGAAAAGCACCGAGGGCGTAGAGGGCGTAGGTGCGAATTGTAGCGTGGATCTCCTGTAGATGAGCCGTCGTCCCATTGCCGGCGCCGTTATTCTCAAAGTCCGTCCCAACGGCTGGGCGGTTCTCGGCTCCTGGGTTTCCTTGGGGGGAGTGGCTCTGGCGGTCTGGTTTGGCGGCTCTTCGACCCAGATGGAGATGATGGGACTACGATTAGGAACTGGAGAACTTTTTGTCGCATTGGCGGCGCTGGGAACGGTGGCGGATAAAGCCCAATTACAATCCATTCCCCTCGGTATTGTGTTGGTTTACCGGACGGCGCTGGGCACCCTGGTCTTTTTCCTGTTCGCGTTGGCGCTCTACGGTCCCGAACACTTCGCCGACGCCTAGACGCCGATTCTTTGGCGCTGGATGACGGTTTACGCCGCGGTGATTGTCGCGGGGGGGCAGTTGGCTTGGCTGATGGGTCTTAAAGGCGCCGCTTTGAGCCAAATTAATCTCGCCACCCTGGTTAATCCCATTTTGGGCATTTTCTTTGCCTATTTAATTCTGGGGGAAGCGCCGACTCTGGCCCAGTACGGCGGGGGGCTTTTGCTCTTGGTCGGCGCGGGACTGAGTTACCGAGGGCGGGAACCAGCTCCTCGCCTTAACCTTCGGGAAGAGGCGGAATCGACGGAGGGGTTTCGGGGCGTTTAGCCGGCGGTAATTTTTCCATACGGTTCTAACCGGCGCCGTTAAGGCGACGACTGGGCAGAGCGCCTTTCATTTTGTCCAGCCAGTCGATCAGATTATCCAACTGTTGACTCACCTTGAGGGTTGCGAGACCCCGCACAATCACCTTTTTAGAGCTATAGACAAATCGGGACTGGAGATGTTGGGGCAGATTTTCCGCCAGCAGTTTCCACGCGGGTTCCTCCATCGGCGTTTCCAAAACCACATTCTGTTTACCCTCCACTTTAACCCGGGAAAAGCCGAGGGATTTAGCCACCTGCTTCAGTTTAATCACCTTAAACAACTGCTCCACCGGCGCCGGCATTGGCCCGTAGCGGTCGCTCCAATCCAGCGCCACCGTCACTAACTCTTCCGGGGATTGGATGGCGGTAATGCGGCGGTAGGCGGCCATTTTTTGCTCCAGATCCGGGATATAGTCATTGGGAATAAAGGCGGTGACCGACAGATCGATTTGGGTCTCCTCCACCTGGGGAATTTCCTGCCCTTGAATTTCCTGAATCGCTTCCTGAAGCATCGACATATAGAGTTCGTAGCCAATGGCTTCCATCTGTCCCGACTGCTCGGCGCCGAGGAGACTGCCCACCCCCCGGATTTCCATATCCCGAGTGGCTAGTTGGTAACCGGAACCCAACTGGGAAAATTCCTGCAAAGCTCGTAACCGGGCCCTAGCGGTTTCGCTCAATTCCCCTTTACTGGGATAAAGCAACCAAGCGTGGGCCTGGACGCCGGAGCGCCCCACCCGGCCCCGCAGTTGGTAAAGTTGAGCTAAACCAAAGCGTTGGGCGGATTCAATAATGATGGTGTTGACCCGGGGAATATCCAACCCCGCTTCGATGATGGTGGTGCAGACGAGGATATCCGCCTCGCCGTTATTAAAGGCCAGCATGGTGCTTTCCAGTTCCGACTCCTCCATCTGGCCGTGGCCGATGGCGATGCGAGCGCCGGGAACCATCTCCCGCAGTTGGGCGCTGACTTCTTCGATTCCTTCAATGCGGCTGACCACATAGAAGACCTGGCCGCCCCTGTCCAGTTCATTTCGAATCGCAGTTCTAATGGCCTCCGGGTTGTAGGCGGAGAGATGGGTTTGAATGGCCCGACGGGACGGGGGTGGGGTGGTAATTAAACTCATTTCCCGGATGCCGGAGAGGGACATATAGAGGGTGCGGGGAATGGGCGTCGCGGTTAGGGTGAGGACGTCGATTTCGGTTTTCAGGGTCTTAATTTTTTCTTTTTGGTTGACCCCAAAGCGCTGTTCTTCGTCAATAACTAACAGACCCAAATTTTTAAACTTGACCCGCGAGTTAAGAATCTGTTGGGTGCCCACCACAATATCCAATTCCCCCGATGTCAGGCGCTCCAAAATATCCTTCTTCTCGGAGGAGGTGCGGAAACGATTCAACAAGCCCACTGTAATGGGATAGGGCGCAAAGCGTTCCTTGAGGGTGTGGTAATGTTGCTGGGTTAAAACCGTGGTCGGCGCCAACAGCGCCACCTGTTTATGTCCGCTGGTAACGGCTTTAAAAATGGCCCGCAGGGCTACCTCCGTTTTGCCGAAACCCACGTCGCCGCAAACCAAGCGGTCCATGGGGCGCTCGCTTTCCATATCCTGTTTGACATCCTCCACGGCCTTGAGTTGGTCGGGGGTGGGCAGGTAGGGAAAAGAGTCCTCTAGCTCCGCCTGCCAGGGGGTGTCCGCGGGGTAGGCGTAACCGGTTTGTTCGGCCCGTTGGGCATAGAGGTTGAGCAAATCCACCGCCAACTTTTTAATAGCCTTGCGGGCCTTCGCCTTCGTGGCCTCCCAGACCTTGCCCCCCAGTTTATGAAGAACCGGCGGTTGGGTTCCGGTATGGCGGTAGCGGGATAAACTATCTAGATTGTCGGCGGGCACCCGCAAGAGGCCGTCTTCGTATTGGATGACTAAATATTCCCGGGTGGCGAGACTGTCTAGTTTGACAAACTTACCGACGCCGTGGCTTTTGTGGACAATATAATCGCCGGGGGAGAGTTTATTGGGGTCCACCACCTGGGAGGCCGCCCGGCGCCGTTTGCGGATAAATTCCGGGGTCGCTAGGGCGTGCTGGCCAAAGATCTCCCGGTCGGTGACCAAAACTAAGCGATAGGTGGGCAGGATAAAGCCCTCCAACTCGGCGATGCCGCTATATTTCAGCGCCACGGCGGTTTTTTGGATCAAATATTTGGCGATGGCCGGGGAATCCTTGGGATTGGGAATAAATTGGGACGGACAGTCGTGCTCCTGGAGCAGGGAAACGGCGCGGCTGGGCTGGGCGGAAATGATCCAGGTGTTGTAGTTGCCCAAATTCATCCCGGCGTAAATTTCCCGTTTACCCCGCAGGATCTCCGCTAATTTGGCGTACTGGTGGGGCGTAATCGGTAGAGGACGACGTTCAAGATTGACCGTGCCGTCCCCCTCTTCCCGCAGTTCTGAGAGGGTCAGGGTTAAAAATCGGGTTTTTAAGTTCTCAAAAATCTCTTCCCAGGCGCGATGAATGGGGGGCAAGTCCGGTTGCTCTAGCCCTTGCCAATCTTCTTGCTCCGTTTGCCAACGGCGCTCTCCGTGGCGCTGGCACTGTTCCGGCTCGTCCAGGGCGATTAAGGTATCGGCGGGCAAGTAATCCAATAAAGAGGCGGGTTCCGGGAAGGCGAGGCCCAGCCAGGGCAGGGCGTTATCCGGCGCCGGGGTTAAATCTTCCCCTAGGACGTCGAGGATTAAGCGGTCTAAACTGACGGGCGTCAGCACCAAACTATCTATCAAATCCAAGGAGCGCTGGGTGCTGGGATCAAACTCCCGCACTTTTTCCAACTCGTCCCCAAACCACTCCAACCGGGCCGGCAACTCCGCCGCCACCGGAAAAAGATCGACAATATCTCCCCGGCGGCTCCACTGTCCTTCCGTTTCTACCGTGGTCACCCGCTCGTAGCCCAAACGGGTTAGGGTCTCTTCTAATTCCCGACTGTCTAAACTCTGGCCCGCCGTTAAGGACAACTGATATTGGTTAAATACTTCCCTCGGCGGTAAATGGCGCTGAAGCCCCTTTTCCGTGGTCACCACCGCCACCGGGTTTTCCGCCTGAAGCAGAGCGCCGAGAACCTGCAACTGCCCCCAGACCATCTCCGTCTCCGGCCCCAAAGGACTATAAACCGACACCTCGGAGGTGGGATAGAGATAAACGGCGCTCCAGCCCATCAACTCCAACTGGGCCGCCCAGCGCCCCGCTTCCTCCAGGGTGGCCGTCGCCACCAAAAGATGACGCCCCCGGGTCTGGGCCAGCAAACTCGCCATCAATCCCTTGGGAAGCCGGGGAATCCCGCTCAGCGCCAAGGCGCGCTGTTTTTCCAGCTTTTGCGCCAATTCCCCGGTAAGGGGAGACTGTTCGAGGTGACGGATCAGGGAAACCAGGGTCATGGAGAAAGCGCGCCAGGGTGGGAGTTGGTTTCGATCTTAACCCAGGCGCTGACTTGAACCCGATTTATAGGATTCCTTCGAAGGGGCGAGGGGAGAACGAGCGTTAGCTAGACGCCGAGATGGCTCTGGACGGCTCCTGCGAGGCGCTCCGTCCAATGCTCCGCCGTTTGCAGGCAGGAGGCCTCCACCATGACCCGAATCAGGGGTTCTGTGCCCGACGCTCGCACTAAAACCCGCCCCTCCTCTCCCAGATCCCGTTGGGCTTGGGCGATGGCCTGTTGTAAAGGTTCGCAGTCTTGCCAGCGCCGTCGGCGCTCCCGGTCTTCCACCCGCACGTTGCGCAGAAGTTGGGGATAAGGATGAAAACTTTCCTCCAGCAGTTCCGCCAAGGACAGTCCCGATTGTTTGACCAGCGCCGTTAAATGAAGCGCCGCCTGAACCCCGTCCCCGGAAAAACTATGGTGGTGGCAGATAATATGCCCCGATTGTTCGCCTCCCAACATGGCGCCGGTTTCCCACATCTGGGCCTGGACGTGCTGATCCCCCACGGCGGTGCGGTGGAGGCGACCGCCTAATTTCTGCCAAGCCCGCTCAAAGGCCAAATTGGCCATGACGGTGCCGATGATCAAATCCTGGGGTAAATGCTCCCGTTCCTTGAGGGTTTTGCCCCAAAGATACAAAATATAATCGCCATCCACGGTTTTACCCTGAGCGTCCACTGCCATGACCCGGTCGGCGTCGCCGTCAAAGGCAAATCCTAGTTCGGCCCCCTGAGTTCTCACCGCTTCTTGCAGAGCGCCTAGATGAGTGGAGCCGCAATTTACATTAATTAAATCCCCGTTAGCCCGGTCGTGGAGGCAAACCACCTCGGCACCCAGCGCCCGGAAAACCTCGGGAGCGACCGCCACCGAAGCGCCCCAGGCGAGGTCGAGAACCACCTTAAGACCGGTGAAATCTAGGCCTAGGGGCAGACTCTCCAGCAAAAAGTCTTGATAATCCCGCACCCGCTCGGGAGCGGAGACCAAATGTCCCCAATGGCTCGGCGCGTTCTGGGGACTCCCGCCGGTGCGGAGCGCCGTTTCTAGGGCTTGGGTTTGCTCCCTTCCCAGTTTCAGCCCCTCGGAATTAAAAAATTTAATGCCGTTATCCTCCGGGGGATTATGGCTGGCGGAAATCATTGCGCCCCCCACGGCGCCGACTTGACGGGCCAGATAGGCGACGCAGGGAGTGGGGCAGAGGCCGAGACGCCAAACCTCTAGACCGGCGGAGGTTAAGCCAGCGGCCATGGCCATGGCCAACATATCGCTGGAGTTGCGGGAATCCTGCCCAATGATTACGGGCCCCGGCTGGTCGGCTTGAGAGCGCCAAATTTGCCCCGCCCAAAAGCCCAGTTCCAGGGCCAAAGGCGCCGTCAACAGTTCACCGGCTTTACCCCGAATCCCGTCGGTGCCAAAGAGCGGCGTTCCGGGCAGGTTTAATCTTTCCGACGAAGCGTTCATCATCCTTAAAATTCCCCACACACAAAGACTGTAGCAACTATAACGGGTTTAAGGCGAAATGAATATCAGTGGCCCTGCTCCGAACGGCGCTGTATAAAGAATCGCAACAATTCAGAGACGCCTAGGGGAAAAATCCGTTACTTTAGAAAAACCGGCGCTGATCTCCGGCCAGCAAATTCCCTAGACGACTTTTCCGGTTTTGGGTTGCTCCCTGACCAATTTCAGCGACTTCAGTTCCTAGCCTCCACTTCCCAAAGACCATGCTATTTATTCTCAAAGCCCTACTGAAACCCGCCCTCGTTCTCAGTTTAATTGTCATGTTAGTCTTCGGCGCCACCCTCCCCGCCGAGGCCGCTAGAAGCGGCGGCAGAATTGGGGGCGGTTCATTTCGGGCGCCAAGCCGAAGTTACAGCGCCCCGAGTCGGGGAACGGGCGGCTATGGCGGCGGCGGTTACGGTTATAGCGGCGGCGGGGTCGGATTTCCTCTCAGTCTTCCTTTCCTCGGGTTTGGGGGCTTTGGCAGTCTCCTGAGTATCATTGTCGTCATCGCCGTGGCCAATATTGTGATGGGCGCCCTGCGGGGAGCCGGAGGCGGATCCATGGGCGGCAGCGCCCTGGAAAGCGATAATCCGCCGGTGAGCATTGTCCAAATTCAGGTGGGACTCCTAGCCAGCGCCCGGGAGTTAAAGAAAGAACTGGACGACCTGGCCCTCAGCGCCGACACGAGCACTCCCGAAGGCCGGGTCGCGGTTTTACAGGAAGCGGGTCTGGCTCTGCTCCGACACCCGGAATACTGGGTCTACGGCTCCAGCGATAGCGATCAGGGACTCCTCTCGGCGGCGGAGGCGAAGTTTAATCAACTCTCCTTGATGGAGCGCAGTAAATTCAGCGCCGAGACCCTGACCAACGTTAACAATCAACTGCGCCAAAGCCAGCACAAATCCTTAACCGGGGACGCCGCCGAACTGGCGGCCATTCAAAACGGCGGCGGCGACTATATTCTCGTGACTATCATCGCCGCGGCGCTGGGCAACCTGACGACAAAACCCGTTAATGACTCCAGCGACCTCCGCCAGGCGCTCCAGTCCCTCAGTAGCGTCGGCGCCGACCGGTTACTGGCCGTGGAAGTGCTTTGGACTCCCCAGGCGGACGGAGACACCCTGACCCAGGACGATATTATCGCCGCCTACCCCGATTTAAAGTTGGTTTAAGGCGCGATTCATTCGGCAGTTTCCCGACCCCTTGGCGTCCTCGCAATCGTAATAGGTTTATGTCCAGACGAAAAAAAGTCTTTCCCTGTGGTCACAAGGGCTACGGGCAGAAGTGCCATTTTTGCGACCAAAAACAGCAGGTCCTAGAAGAAAAAAAGCAAGAAAAGGAACTTTGGCAGGCCACCTTCGCCGCCGATCCCATCGATCTGCGTCACCTGCCCAAGAATGTGGTTCTCAAAGCCCGGCAAATCCTGGAAGGTTTGGCCAACCGTCAAGATTACCGGGACTTCCACGGCAAGCGCCTACGGCACGACCGCTTTGTGATCAGCATTCCCGTAACCCGCAATTACCGCCTGATCTGTCGGGACCAGGGCAGTTTCCTCATCCCGGAAGAGATTATTTCCCACGAAACCTACAACGTCTGTAAGCCGGGGAATTAGAAAAAAAACGCCCTCCTTGTTTAAGAGCGTGTTTGGAAAGCCCCTCTAACCCCCCAATTCTGGGGGGAACCGGACTTATAAGTCCCCCAACTTTGGGGGATTATTCCACTGGACTCCGCTGAGCCTGTCGAAGTGTAGGGGGGCTGATTGATCCTTGATTCGAGGGCTGAGCGGAGTGATACCCTGAGCCAGCCGAAGGGTAGAAGCCCGCATCTCAGCCAGTGGCATACGGCTATAAGAGGGGGCTCCGTTTAATCTCTCCTGTTATTGAGGATTGTCAGCATCGGTTAATCGCTCGGCGGAGTCCCGGACTTTTTGCCCGGCTGATTGGGCCGTGTCCCCAATCTGTTCCCCGAGGTTAGCGGCGCCTGCGGTCAGGTTTTCCCCAGTAGAGCGAACCGCCTCGGCGCCGCCGGAAGCGGCTTCTTTACCCTTGTCCAAGAGACCGCCGAAGAAATCCGTCGCATTTTCCAGCAGGTTTTGACCGCCTTCAGCACCCCGTTCCCCGAGGTTAGCGGCGCCTGCGGTCAGGTTTTCACCGGTGGAGCGGGCCGCCTCGACACCGCCGGCAACGGCCTCTTTCCCTTTGTCCAAGAGACCGCCGAGGAAATCCGTCGTATTTCCCAGCAGGTTTTGACCGCCTTCAGCGCCCCGTTCCCCGAGGTTAGCGGCGCCTGCGGTCAGGTTTTCGCCGGTGGAGCGAACTGCGTCGACCCCGCCAGCAACGGCTTCTTTCCCTTTGTCCAAAAGACCACCGAGGAAATCCGTCGTATTTCCCAGCAGATTTTGACCGCCTTCAGCGCCTCGTTCTCCCAGATTAGCGGCGCCGGCGGTCAGGTTTTCGCCGGTGGAGCGAACCGCCTCGACGCCGCCAGAAACAGCGTCTTTGCCCTTATCAAACAAACCGCCCGCAAGCGCCGCGGCTCCCCCCAGAAGACCCGCTCCGCCAACAGCCAAGGCCGGGTTAATGCCGCCCCCAGAGGTCGGCGCCGGAAAATGAATATGGGTGGATTTGGCTAGGGAGACCCAACGCCCATCGGCGGCGGTATGGCCAATCTCCGCCAGGTAATCCCGGTCGGGAGCGGTAATGGGAACCTGTTGGTCGGGGTCACCCAGGGCGACGGCGTATTCTTGAACGTTGTGGGCGGGTTGGACATTGAGGTCGATGCCCGTAACGTCATGGATTTTTAACGTCAGGTTTTCGATGCCTTGGTTCTTAAGATTCGCTTCGTCCGCTTCGGCGATTTCCCAATAGGCGTAGGCCGACTCGGCGTCCCGCGGTGCCAAAATAATCCGGCTGGGTTCCGGTTCCCGGCGCTGAAGACCTGCGGCGGCGGCGGCGCCTAGCCCTAAAGCGCCAGCGCCTAAACCGGCGGCCAGAGGAATAGCGGGGTTAACGCCAGTCACCGGAGGTAAGGGCGCCGGGGCGGGCATATCCGCCTCGATTTCGCCCCAAGGCTCGGATGGGAGCACAGCAGGGGTCGCTGAAGCCGTCGGCGCCGAAACAACGGGTTCGCAGGCCGGCACCCGGACAGGCGCGGAAGTTGCGATGGGCAACCACTCCCCGGAGGCTTTCACATAGCCCAGTTCCGCTTTGTAGTCCCGGTCGTCCCGCTCAATGGGGAGATGATAATCCGGCTCGTTGTTTTTCACTTCAAAGGCTTTGAAGACCGGTGTCTGGGGATTGTCGGTGACGTCGTAGAGGCGCAGGGACAATTGTTGGCCGCCCTGATCTCGTAACTCCTGAAGGCGGCGCTGGGGAACCTCCCAATAGGCGTAGGCCTGACGGCAGGAGCGGGGCGTCAGAATCAGCCGACTGCTATCGGCAACGGCGCCAGCGGCCAGGGGCGCCGCAACAGGTTCTTTTTTACCCAGAAACCAAGCTAGGAGTCCTAACAGGGGCAGTAAGGCCAACCAGGGCAACCAGCCCGGCGCTCCGCCTTCGCCCGCGGCCGGAGCCGTCGGAGCGGGAGTCGCGGCGGGAGCCGTTTCCGCGGGGGCGGTCTCTGGGGGGGCTGCCGCTACTGCGTCGCCGCAAAACTCGGCGGAGACTACTTTGTCTTCCGCGGCGTAGTCCGTGGTGTTAGCGAAACAGAGAAAGGCTTTCACCTGGGGAGACGGGTTGGGCCCTTTAAAGGCGTAGGCCAGGGGTTGAGAGAAGGGATAGCGGGGATCGCTGGGCAGGACTTTATTCATGGGGACAATTTTCACGTCCTGCCGGTCTTTCACCTGATCAATGATGGCGTAGCTAATGCCGTTTTTGCCCAACTTTTGGACGACCATTTCCGTATCGTCTTCTGTCACCACTTCGGCGTTGTCACCAGTTTTGAGGGGGGCGCTTTGGAAAATGGGATAGGTGCCGAAGGAGCGCCGAGTGTCGCTAGTTTCGGGACGATCCACCACCACAATTTCTCCGGCAGGTCCCCCCACCTCCGACCAGTTTTTAATTTCACCCCGGAAGATCTGGGCAAATTGCTCCAGAGTAATATCGGCGACGGGGTTTTGGGGCGAAACGATAATGGCGATTTTATGGCGGCTAATGGGCGCCTGTTGTAGCCCTCTGGTTTTTTCCTCCTCCGTCAGAGGTCGGCCAATGGCGGCCAGGTCGATTTGCCCCCCCTCCAGCGCCGCGATGGCTTCATCCGTCGTCGTTTGGGCGCTGTTCACCGTTGCGCCGGGGTATTGTTTTTCAAAGCCCCCCTTGAGGGTTTCGGTAATGACTTGGAGACCCTCGGAGCCGTCGATTTTCAGTTGAGCGCCGCTGGGAAGAGAGGGAAGCGGAGCGGGGGCCGTTTGCGCGAAGGTGCGCCTCGGCGCCGATAGTTCTCCCAGGGCGGGGGAAAACGCCAGAAGCAATCCTAGGGTTAGAGAAGAAAGCTTAGAAATTGTCATGCTAGTCCGCTGATTTCAAAGGAGTCCAATTTTAAAACTAGTTTAGAACTAGATAGACGCTAAAATATCACCATCGGGAGAGCGCAAGTCATCTATCTAAGACGTTAACTAACCCCGCCGGTATAGATTATCCCTTTAGCAACGCCTTGAGAGCGGATCATTACCGCGGCGCCAGAAGCATCTCAGTTTTATCAGTTTGTATGTTTGCCCTTGTCCTCCAACTCAGGAGAAATCCCATGACTCCCGCCCTCTACAACGCCGACTTCAACCTTTGGATCGAAGAAACTGCCAAAACCCTAAAAGCCGGTGATTTCGGGGCCTTAGACCTAGAAAACTTGATTGAAGAGATCGAATCAATGGGACGCAACAACAGACGGGAAGTACGGAGCCGCTTAATCGTCCTTATGCTGCATCTGCTGAAGTGGAAATATCAGCCCGAGAAACAGAGTAATAGCATCAAGGAGCAAAGACTACAGCTAAGGCTCATCATGGAGGACAGTCCAAGCCTCAAGCCTTTTGCGGAGGATGTTCTCAGTAAGTGTTATCAGGAAGCAAGGGAAGAAGCCATTGAGGAAACCAATCTTCCCTCCTCTGTCTTGCCCCTAGAGTGCCCTTTCACTCGGGAGGAAATTCTCAGAACCGGTTGGTTTCCCTCTCCAGAGTGAACGACTTGTCCAGTTTCATCAATTTCATCACCTAGGCCGAGACCAGCAGAGCCGTTGCTCTCTTCCTCCCCCAGTCAAAAGTAAACAATTGCTAAGCCAGGGGGGCGATGACGATCCAAGGCGCCGTCCTATCGCTATGGTAGTATTCTAAACAATGCCATCCTCAAAGATTACGGAACTGCCCCTATGAGTGACACTCCCCAAGTTACCGACGCTAGCTTCAAAGAAGACGTACTAGATAGCGATATCCCTGTCCTCGTTGACTTCTGGGCCCCCTGGTGCGGTCCCTGTCGCATGGTCGCCCCGGTTGTGGATGAAATCGCTCAGCAGTACAGCGGTCAAGTTAAGGTCGTCAAACTCAACACCGACGAAAACCCCAACACCGCCAGTCAGTACGGTATCCGCAGTATTCCCACCCTGATGATTTTCAAAGGGGGAGCGCGGGTTGATATGGTGGTCGGCGCCGTTCCCAAAACCACCCTAGCCCAGACCTTGGAAAAATACCTCTAGTCCGGCGCTTCTCTCTGGGTGGGCCGCAGACAATTTGCCGCCGAGTCCCCATCTTTCATCGGGGGACTTTATTTTTTATTGGCTCATGGATAAACCGATGGTTCCCGCCGACACGATTCCCCTAGAGTCCCTGCGCTACGACGAGCAGGGGCTGGTGCCCGCCATCGCCCAGGACTATCTGGACGGAACCGTGCTGATGTTGGCCTGGATGAGCGCCGAATCTTTGCGCAAAACTCTAGAAACGGGGGAAGTCTGGTACTGGAGCCGTTCTCGTCAGGAACTCTGGCATAAAGGCGCCACTTCGGGCCATTTCCAAAAATTGCGGGGGATTCGCTACGACTGCGACAGCGACGCTTTGTTATTAACGGTGGAGCAGGCGGGGGATATCGCTTGCCATACGGGAGAGCGTAGTTGTTTTCACCAGGTTGACGCCCAAAAAGAGGCTCCCCCCGCAGATATGCTCACGGAACTCTATCGGGTTATTTGCCGGCGCCGGGACCAGCCCCAGGAGGACTCCTACACTTGCCAACTCCTAGCGGGGGGAAGCAATAAAATCCTCAAAAAAATCGGCGAGGAAAGCGCCGAAGTGGTGATGGCCTGTAAGGATCAAGACCCGGAGGCCATCGCCTCGGAAGTGGCCGATCTCTTTTACCATACTCTAGTGGCCCTGGCCCATCAGGGCGTCGATTTGCGGGACGTTTACGCCCGTCTAGCTCAACGGCGGGGAAGCGGGCCAAGGTAAGCAAAAGAGCCTATAATCTTTTTAAAAAACGCCGGAGTGCCGAATCTCGTGTTTGTTCTCAACGGTTACGAATACCTGCTGGGCTTTTTCTTTGTCTGTAGCCTGGTGCCCATCCTCGCCCTCACCGCCTCCAAGTTTCTGCGACCCCGCAACGGCGGCCCGGAGCGCCAGACCACCTACGAATCGGGGATGGAACCCATCGGCGGCGCCTGGATTCAATTCAATATCCGTTACTATATGTTTGCCCTGGTGTTCGTGGTCTTTGACGTGGAGACCGTGTTCCTTTACCCCTGGGCTGTGGCTTTTAACCAACTGGGACTGTTGGCCTTTGTGGAAGCCCTGATTTTTATCGCCATTCTCGTAGTAGCTCTGGTCTATGCCTGGCGCAAAGGGGCGCTGGAATGGTCTTAACCCTCCCCTAATCCCCACTCCCTAACCCCTAACTCCCATGATTCCCACTGGTTCCACCCTCGCCGATCCGGCGGCCAAAATTCTCAATCCCGCCAGCCGCTCCCAGGTGACTCAGGATCTTTCGGAAAACGTGATCCTGACTACTGTGGACGATTTGTATAACTGGGCCAAACTCTCCAGCCTTTGGCCCCTGCTCTACGGCACCGCCTGTTGTTTTATTGAATTCGCGGCGCTGATTGGCTCCCGTTTCGACTTCGACCGCTTTGGTTTAGTACCCCGCTCTAGCCCCCGTCAGGCGGATCTGATTATCACCGCCGGGACAATTACGATGAAAATGGCGCCGGCCCTAGTGAGACTTTATGAAGAAATGCCGGAACCCAAATATGTGATCGCCATGGGTGCCTGCACCATTACCGGGGGCATGTTCAGTAGCGACTCCACCACCGCTGTCCGGGGCGTGGATAAGTTAATCCCGGTAGACGTCTATATTCCCGGTTGTCCTCCCCGCCCGGAAGCCATCTTCGACGCCATTATCAAGCTCCGCAAAAAAGTGGCCAACGAGTCCATCCAGGAGCGCCACCGCCTGAACCAACAAACCCACCGCTACTACAGCACGCCTCACCAGATGAAGGTGGTGGAACCGATTCTCACGGGGAAATACCTGCAAATGGAGACCTATCAAACGCCCCCCGCCGCCCTTGGGG
>JBKCES010000407.1:0-11158 GCA_046304295.1 Cyanobacteriota bacterium
CTTTATTGACCACCTCCGCCACGGCGTTAATGAGTTTAATGATCAACTTAGCCATGAAGTACCCCGGCGCCGCTTTGCCGCCAAAGATGAAGGTGCGGGGCGTCATCTCCGTTTCGGGGTTGGCTTTGAGGCGGTTGTAGAGGGTGATAATTTCCAAGACTGCTAAATGCTGGCGCTTATACTCGTGGATGCGCTTCACTTGCACGTCAAAGAGGGAATTGACGTCTACTTCTAGGTTGCGGGATTTTAAAACGGCGCTGGCTAAAACCCGCTTATTCTCCTGTTTAATCTCATACCATTGCCGGCAGAAGTCCGGGTCGTCGATAAACTCCTCTAGACGGCGCATCTCGTCCAGATTCTTGAGCCAGCCTTCCCCAATTTTGGAACTGACCAGCGCCGCCAGTTTCGGATTGCTGAGCAAAATCCAGCGCCGGGGGGTAACGCCGTTGGTTTTATTAAAAAACTTCTGGGGCCAGAGCCGGGCGAAATCCTTGAGGGTGTCTTTTTTGAGCAGTTCCGTGTGGAGTGCCGCCACCCCGTTAATGGCGTGACTGCCGACGCAGGCCAGGTTAGCCATGCGGATCTGTTTGCCGTGGTTTTCTTCGATGAGGGACAAACTACTGACCAGCGCCTCGTCCTTGGGAAACCAGGTGCGGAGGTTTTCTAAAAATTGGTGATTAATTTCGTAAATAATCTCCAAATGGCGGGGCAGAAGCTTGGCGAAGAGTTCCACTGACCAGCGTTCTAGCGCCTCGGGCATGAGGGTGTGGTTGGTGTAGGCGAAGGTTTTTTGGGTGATGTCCCAGGCCTTCTCCCAGTCATAGTTATACTGATCCACCAAAAGACGCATCAGTTCGGCGATGGCCACGGCGGGGTGGGTATCGTTAAGTTGGATAGCGGCCCGCTCGTGGAAAAAGTCTAAGTTTTCGTTGGTTTTTAAATGGAGGCGGATTAAATCTTGCAAAGAAGCGGAGACAAAGAAATATTGTTGCGCTAGTCGTAGTTCCCGCCCCGCGGGGGTGTTGTCGTTGGGGTAGAGGACTTTGGAAATGGTCTCCGCGTCCATTTTTTCCGCCACGGCCCGGTCGTAGAGTCCGGCGTTAAAAGCCTCAAAGTTAAAGGCTTCGCTAGCTTCCGCCTTCCAGAGCCGCAGGGGATTGACCGTATTGGTCTGGTAGCCCGGCACCGGCGTGTCGTAGGGAATGGCCAGAATCGCGCGGTCGGGAATCCAAACCACCTTGGGATGGCCCTTTTCATTGTGGGCAATTTCCGTATGACCCCCCAACTTCACCTCCACCGACTCGTCCGGGCGGGGGAGTTCCCAGGGGTTGCCGAAGCGGAGCCAATTATCCGGCACCTCCACCTGCCAGCCGTCCTGAATCCGCTGGTGGAAAATGCCAAACTCGTAGCGAATGCCGTAGCCGATGGCGGGAATTTCCAAAGACGCGAGGGAATCCAGAAAACAAGCCGCCAAGCGCCCCAACCCTCCGTTTCCTAAACCGGGGTCCGGTTCCTGCTCGATGATCTCGTCCAAATCCAAGCCCAACTCCGCCATGGCCTCGGCCACGTCCTCGTAAATCCCCAAGTTGATCAGGTTATTGCCCAGGTGGCGTCCCATCAAAAATTCCGCCGACAGGTAGCAAACCACCTTCACCTTTTCTTGCTTATAGGTGGCTAGGGTTTTCAAAAAACGGTGCAAGATGCGGTCGCGAATGGTGAAAGCCAAGGCTCCGTAATGGTCGTAGGGGCTGGCTTCGGCGCGGTTAATTCCCTGTAAATAAAATAAATTGTCGAGGAAAGCCCGCTTGAGGGTAGCCTTACTCATGCCCGTCCGGTCGTCTTCAACTTGGATCGGGGCGCTATTGACTGCGGCGGCGGTAAACGTGGTGGTTTCCATGGTGGTTAATCTTTGTGAGCCAAGAAGATAGGTCGGGCGGCCTCGGCGGGGCGCCGGGAGTTAAGGACGGGGCCAATCCCCTTAAAGTTATAGTCCATTGGGTCGCTTTCTAGACAACCCATCCCCCTGGGGGCCAAACTTGGAGTCGGCACTCGTCCCCAGTCTGCCCCGCCCAGCGCCGGGATTATGTATCGAGCTTTACCGTTGAATGCCGCTCCTGTGGTTATCATGGGTTCACCAATCGTCCTCAATGCTAGTTAAAAACTAATCTTTTTTGAGTCGAGGAGCTAAAGATAATGACCCAGATTTCCCCTAGCATCGCTGTTTATTCCGCCCAGGGACTTTGGACCGCCGCCAACGCCCCGGATTGTCTAACGGCGCTTGAAGAGTGGACCCGGAGCCAGACGGCGCCGAGATTGACGCTGGATCTCAGTCAAGTGGAGTTTATGGATAGCGCCGGTTTGACGGTAATGATCAAAACCTTTCGTTTAGCCCAGTCCCTCGGTAAAGACTTCCGTCTCTGTCGCCCTTCTCCCGCCTTGCGTATTTTGTTGGAAGTAACCCAGTTAGACCGGGGACTTGTTATTGATGCGGATTTGCTCCCCCTGACCTCGCCGGTGGCGGTTCCTGAAGCGGCTTAAGCGGCGATATAGCGGTATTCAGGCGTGTGAGAACACTGAACCCCTTACTGAGTAAGGGTTTTAGTCATCTTATTTGTCCCTCACCAGCGCAGACACCGCTATAGGTGGAAAGTCCTCCTCTAGGGCGGATTCCCCCGCCTCGCCAGCTAGCTCCCTCCCTAAGGGGAGTTGAAGGACTTCCCCTGGGATTACCCTTGCCCCCCATTTGGTTTTCTGTGTCCTTGACGACTCCTAAATAGTTGGATCCTAAAATAGAACAAAAATATACAAAGACTTGAAAATATCTTGAACCTCACCCGAATACTTTGGCAGAGTTGTGCGCCCATCGTCGCTAAGATACAAAGAAAATTCATGGAAGCCAGGGGAGCGTTTCTGCCTCCATCCTTAGCCCTGGAGTCTGTTACCCCTGTGCCCTAAATCCCTCAAAAAATACTCAAAATGTACTGCAGGGGCTTAATGCGCGGCACCACCAGCGCCGGCGTCGATGCCTGCTTTGTGGAGATTAACGGCTCTGGACTCGACCTCGATCTGCGACTACTGGCCGGCGCCACCTATCCCTACCCCCCAGAATTGCGGGAGGAGATTCGGGAACTCTGCGACGGCGCCGTGGTTACAGCGGCGGAACTGGCCCGGTTGGACGACGCAGTGGCGGAGCAATTCGCCTGGGCGGCCCGGGAGATTCAACGGGGACAACCCCCGGCGGATCTGATCGGCTCCCACGGCCAGACGATTTTTCACCGTCCCCCCACTCCCCAGGAACTCCTAGGTTACACTTGGCAGTTGGGACGGGGGGAAGTGATCGCCGCCTTGACGGGGCTACCGACGGTGACGAACTTTCGGCAAGGGGACATGGCCTGGGGCGGTCAGGGGGCGCCGTTGGTTCCGAAGATTGACGCCTGTCTGCTCAGTCACCCCGAAGAGCGGCGCTGTATCCAAAATTTAGGGGGTATCGGCAATGTCACTTACTTACCGCCACGCCAGCAACGGGATTGGGAGCGGGAGATTGTGGGCTGGGATACGGGGCCGGGGAACGTGTTGATCGATTTAGCTGTCCAAAAATTTACCCATGGACAACAGACCTATGATCCCTGCGGTCAATGGGCCGCCCAGGGGGAAATCTGTGTTGAGTTGACGCAAACCTGGCTCCGGCAAGCTTTCTTCCAGGCGCCGCCCCCCAAATCCACGGGGCGGGAACTGTTTGGGGAGATGTATCTGACCCAGTGTTGGGCGGAAGCCCAGTCCTACGGTCTGGGGGAAGCGGATTTCCTCGCGACCCTCACGGAATTAACGGCGCTGTCCGTGGTCGAGAGTTATCGCCGTTTTTTGCCCCACTTCCCCGACCGGGTGGCGCTCTGCGGCGGTGGAGTCCATAATCTTTACCTCCGGGAGCGCCTAGGCATTCACCTAGGGGACGGCGCGATTCTCTGCGATACCGATAGTCTGGGACTCAGTAGCGACTTTAAAGAAGCCATCGCTTTTGCCGTTTTGGCCTACTGGCGCCAGTATGATGCTTTTCCAGGGAACTTACCCCAGGTCACCGGTGCTCGACGGGATTGCTTATTGGGAGCAGTACATATCCCCGTCGGTTAATCGGATTCCAGATCCTCCACTATGACATTGCCGCCCCCCCAGGAACTCCGCCGTCTGCAAAACCAAATCCTAGAGCTAATCGCCCAGCTTGTTCCCTGCCCCCTCAACGGCGCATTCTGGGAAATCCGGGAAAATCGGTTTCTGGAAAGTTATCCCCGGCCCTTGCCCGCCCCCATCGCCTCGGCTGTTCTCGCCCAGACGGAGGAAACCCCCAGCCCAGGTCCCTATCGGTTAATCCTGGCGCCGCCCTGGAGCAAGTCTCGCTCTCCCGTCACCTGGGCGCTTTTTCCCCTTGTTCCCGGCTCCCATCGGGACGGCGGTCTAGCACTTTGTCCCCGACGGTCGGATTTTGTCTGGACGGAGGCGCTGTTAACCCATCTGGAAACCCTGGTTAACCTCTACCAGAGTCACTGCGCCCAGTTAACTCCCCGCGGTCAAGAATTAATGGATTTATCCTATCTACACCATGAATTGCGAGCGCCGCTTTCCGCCATCATTGGTTTTGCCCGGATGCTGAAGGATGAACTCTACGGGCCGTTAAATCCGAAACAACAGCAATATGTGCAGGGCATCGCCAGTTCCGGGGATTACCTCCTCTCCTTGGTAAACGACGTGCTGGATTGGTCGAAACTCTCCGCCAATCAGGAGCAACTCTTTTGTGAATGGGTGCCGGTGGAAGATCTATGTTTAGCGGTTATTTTCCTATTTAAAGAAAAGGCTAAAAATAAGGGCCTAATCCTAGAGCTAAACCTAGCGCCGGAGGCGGGTCTTTGTTGGGGAGACCAAAAGCGCCTAAAGCAAATTTTAATTAATCTCCTCAGTAACGCTGTCAAATTCACCGAAACCGGTGCGGTGACCCTAGCGGTTTACGCCCAGGAGCAGACCCTTTATTTTGCGGTGCAGGATACGGGCATTGGCATTTCCCCTCAGAATCAAAGCCAACTGTTTCAACCCTTCCGGCAAATTCCCCACAGCCTCAACCGTCGGGAAAAGGGCACAGGTCTAGGCTTGGCATTGTCTCGCAAATTAGCCCAACTCCACGGCGGCGACATTACCTGTCTCTCCCAATCGGGTCAGGGTAGTTGTTTTACCCTCCAAATTCCCCTCAGACCGGATTCGCCCGCTCCAGCGCCGTTACCACTGCGTCAGTAATGGTTTTGATCCGCAGTTGACAGGCAAGGGTTTCTGCGGAGTTAAAGGTGCCATTTTCCCAGAATTTATTACTGCCGGCGCCGCCACCGCAGACGCCGAAATACTCGCAACTCTGGCGGCATTTTTCCACCCCGTTTTGCATGTCCTGGTAAATGGTTAAAAATTTCTCCGTTTGGCAGATGGACTCGAAACTATCCGTTAAGACATTGCCGAAAATAAAATCCCCGTAGGGGGGCATTTTTACCCCCAATAATTCTGGATCAAAAGTGGAAAAGTTGCCTTGATAATCAATACTGACAATGGCGAAGGGATGGTTCATATCCGTATTTTCTAGGCGCTCGCCGGTGTAGATTAAATTACACAGACATTCAAATTCCCGCACCCGAAACTCTGCCTCACTCTGGCTGGTCAAGGCCCACAGGCGTTCAATAAAGGCTCGATATTTCTCTAACGTTCCCCGGCGCTCTAGGGAAGAGGTTTGATTGACCCCCTCTGTTTCCTCCATATTAAAGCCCACGTCTCGGAGATTATGATTCAGGAAAAAGTTAAAAATTTCCTCGGGGTAATCGAGGGAATCCTGGGTTAAGACGGCGATAATATTATGGGGAATTTGATTTTTTTGCAGGTATGTAATCCCCTTCATTGTGCCGCCATGACTGCCTAAACCCTTGGGTGTTAAACGATGGGCGTCGTGGAGAAAGGCCGGGCCGTCTAAACTCACCCCCACATGGACGGGATATGCTTGAAATAGGTCGCACCAAGCTTGGTTAATAAACAAGCCGTTGGTTTGGAAAGAGTGATTAAATTTGACCCGGTTAACGTTATATTTTTCGCTCCAGTGCTCAATCAGCGCAAAAGCCTGACGGTAAAACTCCACCCCCGCCGCTAGGGGTTCCCCGGCGTGCCAACAAAAGCTAAAGTCCGAGCAGGTAAAGGGACTGGTAAACAGCGCCTGACAGATGGGTTCCAACAATGCCAAATCCATCTTTTGCCGTAGTTGGCGATCGGGCAGATAGCAATAATCGCAGTCGAGATTACAAAAGGGCGTCGGTTGCAGGATGACCAACTGGGTCGGGCCGAAGTGATCAATGTTCATGGAGGTTGCTGAACTGCGTTTGCCAGTGTTGATCATGATACAGCGCCGACCAGCGCCGTATTTGGTCGGGCGAAATTGCGTCTTACTCAGATCATCGAGGCGCCCCAATGATGATCCCCAACCCCCCTTGAAAAGGCTACGGTGTACACAGATCTCGACCAAAAACCTAACTTTTGGATTTGATCCCCCTAAATCCCCCTTTACAAGGGGGACTTTGAGAAGTTTTCCCCCCTTTCCAAGGGGGGTTAGGGGGGATTTTGACACTTGTGTATACACGGTAGCTTGAAAAGGGGGGCGCAAAAAGAGCCAACCCACCCCTAACCTCTCCGAGGGAGGAGAACCGGAAAGGTTGGATTTCAAGTTAGACGCCGGTTTGACTAACTAACCGGTTCGTACTGCTCCAGCGCCCGCCAGACCGGGGCGTAGGTTTGCAGAGCCTTGACATATTGCACCCGCTCGAAGGCGGTGGGGTCGGGACAATGAAGTTGGCTCAAACTGCCCTGCATCTGTCGCACCGAATCATACTCGTTTTCCTCCATCCAAACGGTTAAATTAGTTTCCAACACCTTGATGTAATCAATCCCGTGGCGGAGGAGGACGCTCACCAGTTGGGTGATTTTAGCGCCGGCCATCAGGAATTTGATAATATCTACCGCGTGGTGAGCGCCGCTAGTGGCGGCCAGATCCGCATCGATGCGCCCGTAGAGAATGGCGATCCAGTGCATCGGTAAGCGCATAGTTTGGGGCGTGCTCAGGAGAATGTGGGGATAAACCTCCAGGGTTTCGAGGTTAAAGTCCGGCTGATAGAAGCGGTTAAATAATACCAAGCCGTCGGCGCCGTTTTCCGAGAGTTGTTTGGCCATATTAGCCGTATTGCTAAAGAAAGGAGATACCTTAACTGAGACGGGAATTTTTACCTCCGATTTAACGGTTTTGATAATATCTAGGTAATTTTTTTCCACCTCGGCGCCGGGAATATCCAGATCCGTCGGCACGTAGTAAATATTTAATTCTAAGGCATCGGCGCCGGCCTGTTCAATCTGTTGGGAATAATCCAGCCAGCCCCCGAGGCTAGAGCCGTTTAAACTGGCGATAATGGGAATCTCTAAACTTTCCTTCGCCTGGCAAATATGGGTTAAATACTCCTCCGACCCCACATGGAAGATCTGGGGTTCCGGGAAATAGGTCAGTGCCTCGGCGAAACTTTCCGTGCCGTGGGTTAAATGGTGGTGCATTTCTAGGCGCTCTTGTCGCAGTTGCTCTTCAAAAAAGGAATGGAGCACAATGGCCGCGGCGCCGGCATCTTCCATTTTTTTCAAGTTGCCTAAATCCTCTGTTAACGGCGCGCAGGAACCGACAACGAGGGGAGATTTGAGGTCAAGACCGAGGTAAGTAGTGGTTAAGGACATAGCGGCTTCTCCTAGGGGTTAGGGATTGGGGGTTAGGAAGTGGGGCTTCGACTACGCTCAGCCCTCGATGGGCGTTGTGGATGTTAAGGTTACCGAACATCGAACTGCTCAGGGCGCCGAAATCTCCGATTAGCTTCTCAGACAAGCGAACGCCGCTAAATCTGAAATCTGATAACTGTTAACTGATAACTGTTAACTGAAAAGCTGGCCTCGAAAACCGGTAAATAAGCGAGTTCCATCTTTGAGAATATGGATCTCTAGTTGGTCGCTGGCCCAGGTCAGCTGATCCGCCAGCGCCGGATTAAAGATGTGGACTCGCTGATTTTTGGAGGACACTAAAGAGTCTGGGGCATGAATCGCCAGATGCTCTAGGTAGGGGCCGTCAATCAGTAAGTCTAATTCCGCCAACAGTTCCCCGGCGCCGGGGGGAGCCTGGGAACCCCGCAGTTCTTCGAGGGTAAAGCCGGTAAAGGACATGGCGGTTAAGCCCTTGGCTTTTAGCAAACGAGCCAGTTCGGCCAAAGCCGGCGCTTGCCAGAACGGCTCGCCCCCGGAAAAGGTGACGCCCTGATTGCGGGGATTGCCGAGGATTTTGTCGGCTAATTCTGGGACGGCGACCACTTGATTTTCCTCAAAAGACCAGGAGCCGGGGTTAAAACAGCCGGGACATTCCCGCAGACACCCCTGCGCCCAGACCACCGCCCGAGCGCCGGGGCCGTTGACCTGGGATTCGTCCACATAGCCCATGATGTTGAGATGGCCGGGGGGCAAGTTGAGGGGCGGCGGCAGGTTGGCGTTAATTGTATTCATCGGTTTAGAGTCGGGTTAGTTTGAGGCTAGTTCCCCCCTTGAAAAGGGGGTTAGGGTGGATTAAACATCTTCTAAATCTGGTAAAAACCGGCGCTCTAAAATTTGTTCAACAGTGAAAGGTAGGCTTTCGGGAAAAGCGCTGGAGGGTAAGCCGGTCTCTTCAGAAGCGAGAAAGCGGGCATCTTGATAGCAGTCCTCCAGAACTTCCAGAAGGTAGCGTTTAAGGCTGAGACTATCTCGTAAAATTCGTTTAATGTTGTTGCGGCGCTCTTGAATAAATATGAGCCAAGCTCTTGAGCGTTTATTAGATAGATATTGCCATTTTAGAAAATACCATAAAATTTGCATCAAATACTCCTCTAGGGAAAGCTTTTGGCTAATTCCCATTGATTCCAATTCTTCGATTAAGTTTTCATAATCTAGACGCTCAACCTGCCGGATTTTCAATAACTCAACGGTTTCTGTCAACCAGAGATTAAAGTCCTGTTCATAGAGCGTTTTAGAAGAAACAGAGCTAATCATGGAGCGCCTCTGGATAATAGTCAGGGTCAAGGATCTCGGTAATCGAAAAGGGCAAGGCTTCGGGAAAGGTGGAACTGGGTAATCCCGTTTCAACTTGAGCATAGCGCCGAGCTTTTTGGTAACAGGAGTCTAGGATCTCGTTGAAGTAAACTCGAAGACTGGGGCTATCTTGAAGGGACTCTTCAATCTGATCCCGATGCTCTAGCAAAGTATAGCAGGCCTAAATGGGTGGTGAACGCAATCAAGTTATGATCCCCCCCAACCCCCCTTGGAAAGGGGGGAGCAAATCGGAGCCTGTTCATGATTCACTTAGGCCTGCTATATAGCGCCAACTGTTAGTTTGCTTTTCGGGTTGATAGCGCCATTTGAGAAGATGCATTAAAATTTGGGTTAAGTTACTCTTCAGGGCGTGCTTTTGGCTAATTCCCATGGATGCCAATTCTTCGATTAAGTTGTCATAATCCAGGCGCTCAACCTGACCGGTTTTGAGAAGCGCCGCAGTTTCTGTCAACCAAAGGTTAAAGTCCTGTTCGTAAAGGCTTTTAGTTAATGTCTGGGTCATAAGCCCTCTTCTCCTTCCGCTAGGGGACGATAGTCTGGGTTAAGAATCTCTTCCACCGTAAAGGGCGGAACTTCAGGAAAGACCGCTAGGGGTAAACCCGTTTCAGCGGCGGCGCTTTTGCGGGCGACGAGGTAATTTTTTTGAAAAATCTCCCCGAGGTGGCGCTTTAAACTGGGACTATCCGCCAGCGTCTCTAACAAACAAGTTGAATGTTCAATGATAGACGTCAACCCACTCCGGCTTCGTTTTGTCGGTTGATACTTCCATTTCAGAAGATGGAGCAAGACCACCCGGAGATTACTAGCCAAGGCCTGACGTTGACTCGCGCCCATTCCTTTAAGCTCTTCGATTAAACACTCGGCGTCAAGCTGATCAAGCCGACCGGTTTCTAAAAGTTGAATCGTTTCCTCTAACCAGAGGTTAAAGTCCTGCTCATAGAGGGGCTTAGGGACAGTCGCGAGCATCGGCGTCATCCTCCGGGAGGTAGCTAGGGTTTAATAAGTTCTCTTGACTAAAGGGTAAGTCTAGGGGGAAAGTTTCAATAGGTAATTCAGTTTCTAAACTAGCCCTTTCCCTTGCCTCCTGATAACATTCTAAATAGGGCTTTAAGCTTGGGCTATCCTGAAGGCTTCTCAACAAACGGCGGCTATGCTCCCGGATGGATAGGCGCCAACTATTGGTTTGTTTTTTGGGTTGATAGCGCCATTTGAGAAGATGGATTAAAACTTGGATTAAGTTACTCTCTAGGGCATGTTTTTGACTAATTCCCATGGATTCTAGTTCTTCGATCAAGTTCTTATAATCCAAGCGCTCAACCTGCCGAGTTTTTAATAACTCGACGGTTTCCGTCAACCAGAGATTAAAGTCCTGTTCGTAAAGGGTTAAGGGCTTAGGGACAGTCGCAAGCATCGGCGTCATCCTCCGGGAGATAGCTAGGGTTTAATAAGTTCTCTTGACTAAAGGGTAAGTCTAGGGGGAAAGTTTCAATCGGTAATTCAGTTTCTAAACTGGCTCTTTCCCTCGCCTCCTCATAACATTCTGCTAAAACCGATTCTAGATACGGTTTTAAACTGGGGCTATTTTTGAGAAGCTTAACCAGTCGCCGACTATGCTCTCGAATGGATAGGCGCCAACTGTTGGTTTGCTTTTGGGGTTGATAGCGCCATTTCAAAAGATGGAGCAAAAGCTGCTCTAGATTACTTTCTAGGGCGTCTTTGCGGTTTCTCCCCATCGCCTCGATCTCCTCAATCAAGTTTTCATAATCCAGGCGCTCAACCTGACCGGTTTTGAGAACCTCGATGGTTTCCGTTAACCAAAGGTCGTAATCTTGGTCGTAGAGTTGAGCTAAAGGAGTGGGAGTAACCATGAGAAGCGAAGTGGATATTGTCTGGGAAAGAATCCCCCTTGGGAAGTGGGACGTTAAATCTGGTTCCCCCCTTACAAAGGCTACGGTGTGTACACAAGCGCCGAGATCCCCCC
>JBKCES010000408.1:0-4537 GCA_046304295.1 Cyanobacteriota bacterium
TACGACTTTAATAAAAAAAAACACGACCGCAACCCTAGGGAAAAACTCTTTGAATTTGGGCGCTGTGTCGTCCACTTGGCCATCGATGACCAGGAAGTTTATTTCTGTACCCACCTTCAAGGAAAAGCCTCCTGGTTTTTGCCCTTCAACCAAGGCTGGAACGACGGCGCCGGCAATCCCCCCAACCCCGACGGACTCAAAACCGCCTACCTCTGGGAAAACATCCTCAATCGGGAAAGCCTCACCAACATTCTCGAAAACTTCGCCCAGATCGTCATCGAAAAAGACCCCAAAACCGACAAAAAGAAACGCAAACAAATTTGGCCCCGCTACCATCAACTAGACGTCGTGCGGAGACTGCTCCAGGACGTCGCGCAAAACGGCGTCGGTCGGCGCTACTTGATCCAACACTCCGCCGGGAGCGGCAAAAGCAACTCCATCGCCTGGCTCGCCCATCAACTCGTCGCCCTTCGGCGCTTTGAGGAAAGCGTTTTCGACTCCGTCATTGTTGTCACCGACCGCCGGGTCTTAGACCAACAAATCTGCGCCAACATCAAACACTTCATGCAGGTCAGCGCCACCGTCGGCCACGCCGAACAATCGGGAGATCTGCGAAAATTCCTCGCCAGCGGCAAAAAAATCATCATCACCACCATCCAAAAATTTCCCTTCATCCTCGACGAACTGGGCAACGAACAACGGGGTAAACCATTCGCCATCCTCATCGACGAAGCCCACTCCAGCCAGGGTGGCCAAAACAGCGCCGCCATCGGTCGGGCCCTATCCGCCCAGGCGCCCAACCCGGAGGACAGCCCCGAAGATCAGATCAATCGCCTCATCGAAGCCCGCAAACTTCTGCCCAACGTCAGTTACTTCGCCTTTACCGCCACCCCCAAAAATAAAACCCTCGAACTCTTCGGCGTCCCCGACCCCCAAGCCGACGGCGCAATTAAACATCGCCCCTTCCACGGCTACACCATGAAGCAAGCCATCCAGGAAGGCTTCATTTTAGACGTCCTCGCCTGCTATACCCCCGTCGCCAGCTACTACCGCCTCGCCAAAACCATTGCAGAAGACCCCGAATTTGACCGCAAAAAGGCGCTAAAAAAACTCCGCCAATACGTCGAAGGCCACGACCGGGCCATCCGTCTCAAAACCGAAATCATGGCGGATCACTTCCGCGAACAGGTCATCGCCCAGGGTAAAATCGGCGGTCAGGCCCGGGCCATGATCGTCACCAACGGCATTAAACTCGCCATCCAGTATTTCCACGCCTTCCAAACCTACCTCCGGGAAAGCAACAGTCCCTACCAAGCCATTGTGGCCTTCTCCGGGGAATACGAGTATGACAAGATCAAAGTCACCGAAGCCAGTCTCAACGGCTTTCCCTCCGGCGCTATCGCCGAAAAAATCCAAACCGACCCCTACCGCTTCCTGATCTGCGCCGACAAATTCCAGACCGGCTACGACGAACCCCTGCTCCACACCCTCTATGTGGATAAAACCCTCTCCGGGATTAAAGCGGTTCAGACCCTTTCCCGTCTCAATCGCGCCCATCCCCAAAAATACGACGTCTTCGTCCTCGACTTCGTTAACGACCTGGACACCATTCGCAACTCCTTCACCGATTTTTACCGGACGACCATTCTCGCCGATGAAACCGACCGCAATAAGCTAAACGATCTTCAGTTCTCCCTCGATCAAGCGGAAGTTTACGCTTCAACCGAGATTGATCAATTCGTTGAACGCTACCTGACCGGGGCGCAACGAAACCGCCTCGATCCGATTCTGGATCTCTGCGTCGCCCGCTATCTAGACCATCTTGACCAAGACGAGCAAATCGCCTTTAAAGGTCAAGCCAAAGCCTTTATCCGCGCCTACGGCTTCCTATCGGCGCTCCTGCCCCGCCAGGAGAATCGCCTCGACTGGGAAAAACGCTCTATTTTTCTCAACTTTCTGGTTCCCAAACTGCCGGCGCCGGCGGAGACAGATTTATCCAGGGGTATCCTCGAAGCCATTGATATGGAGAGCTATCGAGTCGAGAAACAGACTATGCAACGCATTCTGCTACCGGATCAAGACGCCGAAATCGATCCCGTTCCCACCCAGGGCGGCGCTCATCAAACCGAACCCGAACTGGCGCGACTCTCCCAAATTCTGCAAACCTTCAACGACCTTTTTGGCAATATCCCCTGGGAAGATCCGGAGCGGGTTGTCGAAATGATCGCCGACGCCATTCCCGTGCGGGTCGCCAACGATCAAGCTTACCAAAACGCTCAAAAGAACTCCGATCCCCAAGCCGCTCGCCTAGAGCACGACCAAGCCCTGCAACGGGTTATGGTTTCCCTGATGCGGGACGACATGGAATTGTTCAAACAATTTATGGATAACGAGAGTTTTCGGCGCTGGCTTGCGGACTTGGTTTTTGACCTGACCTATAACGCTCAGTAGCAACAGGTTAAGCGTTATTTTTTTCTCGTAACAAATTTTCATAGGCGGCCCGAGTCCTCTGGGTTTGGGGATGATCGGGGCCTAAAGTGGATTGCAGAATCTTTAAAGCCAATTGATACAGACGCAGTGCTTTTTCGTAGCGTCCCATTAAGTAATATAAAGAAGCAAGATTACTGTAGGAGGTTGCAGTTGAAGGATGACACTCACCCAGTACTTCTTTATGGATTTTTAGGGCGAGTTCAGAGAAGGATAACGCCGCTTCATACTGCCCGATTGATTTATACACAAGAGCGAGATTATTGTAGGAAGTGGCAGTATCAGGATGACGCTCACCCAATTGTTCTTTTTTGATTTCTAAAGCCAATTGATACATAGGTAGAGCTTCTTCGTAGCGTCCTATTGAATAATATAATCCAGCTAAATTATTGTAGGAAGCGGCAGTATCAGGATGACGCTCACCTAATTGCTCTTTTCTAATTTCTAAAGCCAGTTGATACATAGGTAGAGCTTCTTCGTAGCGCCCTATTGAGTAATACAATCCGGCGAGACTATCGTAGGAGGAGGCAGTATCAGGATGGTTCTTTCCTAGCTGATCTTTACAGATGGCTAGGGCGAGTTCTAACAGGGGTAACGCCTCTTCATAGCGTCCCATTGACTCATACAAAAGAGCAAGATTATTGTAAGAGGCGACAGTATCAGAATGGCGCTCACCTAATTGCTCTTTTCTAATTTCTAAAGCTGATTTATACATGGGTAGAGCTTCTTCATACTGTCCCAGTAAATCGTATAAAAGAGCAAGATTATTGTAGGAAGCGGCTGTGTCAAGGTGATCTTCACCGAATTTTTCTTTTGTAATTTCTAAAACTTTTTTAGATAAAGGTAATGCTTCTTCATAGCGTCCCATTAATTTGTATAAAAAGGCAAGATTGTTATATGATTGGATGCTATTTGGAGTTTTAGAGATCGCTTGCTTTAACAAAAACTCAGCCCGCTCCGCGTCTGTTCCGGCGCCCTGATTACGGAGGATTTTTTGAACGTAAGCGTCTCCCAATTGAGCGTAAATTGGTATTAATTTAGGACTCTCTTCTCCCCAGGCGATGAGTCCCCGTTGTAAAGAATCCTCTAACTGCTCTGGGGAAAATAAACCAGATTGTCTCCCTGACAATGTTTCTCTTAGCGGCAGAGGTTTCTCCTCCCAGTCCGGTGAATCTGGGGGAGTAAAAAGAAAAACGCCATTGCGCCAGCGCCAAAAATCCGGCGCTTTTTTAACCATTTCTCGCAAGATCCGTTGGGGAATCCAGAGCACAATGGGACAAGCTAACGCTCGCAGTCCTTCCCGCGTCCATTGCAAATAACCCCAAAATTTATTTAAACTTGCCTCGTCTAACCTTTCGGCGCCGAGAACGGTGACAAAGTGAGATTTTGAAACTGCTAGATTTTCCCGGTCAGTCAAAGTTTGTAAAGATTGACGTAAACTGGGTTCCGCCGGATCTAGGGTGATGCGAAACCCGCGGGCTTCTTCCTTTAACGCCTGTTCATAGCGCTCAATAATGTCAAAGCGTAAGCGGTCATTTTCGCAGACGGCGATTAATAACTGCAATGTCCCTAGGCCGTCTAAGAGGGAAACATAGAGAGAATCATAGACGTTTTGATTGGTTTTTGTGAAAGTCGGCGCTAAGTTCATTAAATTTTACCCTCCCGCCGTAGTTGCTCCATAATCAATGGATTTAAGTCGTACCAACTATTAGAGTTGCGATATTCAATCACATAAATATTGTGCAGTAAATCTAAAAAATCCTGCTCTTTGGGATCTTCGGGACGATAATCAGCATAAACCTGAGATAAAATTTGGCGGTCATGTTGACTTAGGGTAATAGCCATGCCATTGCGCAAATTATCCAGCGCCGCTTCCAGAATTTCCGAGTTAATCTGGGCGTTATCGATAAAGTCCGGATCCGTCGGGTTTTGAATCATTTTTACCCGCACCAACCGACAACATTCCTGAGCAATCCGCATCAGTTCGGCTAAAACTCCCCCGCTATTCAGAATAATCTGCTCAACAATTCCCGGCGCTAGTAAATCATCC
>JBKCES010000409.1:0-10093 GCA_046304295.1 Cyanobacteriota bacterium
GTATCATAGGCTTCGTTAATATCTTTAAACTTCTCTTCCGCCAACTGGTCGTTAGGAGTGACGTCGGGGTGATATTTCCGGGCAAGTCTCCGAAAGGCCTGTTTAATTTCTTCGCTCGTGGCGTCCTGACTCACGCCAAGGACTTGATAATAGTTGCGCCGGGTTTGCATAGGGTCGAGGAAACCGTTTAAGAACTCAAAAGGGTTAGGCTGGGCAAGTCCATCTTAACCTGAGTCAGGGATCGGGGCGGGAGAGGAAGCGGGCCGCTTCCGTCAGGTGCGGAAAGCCGTAGATTTCGAGACTGCGGAGAATGTCGGCTTCCTTGCCCTTGCCCACCGAAACCACAACGCTCGATCCGCTCCCTACCCTTTCGGCAGTCTCAGGGGGACAATCTCTCAACAGTGGGGAACTTTGACGACTGTTTTCCCCAGAATTGGGGGGTTAGGGGAACTTCTGTTAAGAATTGTGTCAATTAAACAACCTTCAGGTTGCTAAAAGAGGGGTCAAAGGCAAGCGCCGAGGGAGATTGGGACTTTGCGGGCCGATTGTTGCTAAAGATGGCAAAAGTTTAGCGATAGGGAGAAGTTTGGGACAATAAAGGGCAAGTTTGTCGACCTTTCCCCCCGGAAAATTTCCGCCCATGAAACTCGCCTATTGGATGTACGCCGGCCCTGCCCATATCGGCACCCTCCGGGTCGCCAGTTCCTTTAAAAACGTCCACGCCATCATGCACGCGCCCCTAGGGGACGATTATTTCAACGTCATGCGCTCGATGCTGGAGCGGGAGCGGGATTACACCCCCGTCACCGCCAGCGTGGTAGACCGCACCGTCCTCGCCCGGGGTTCCCAGGAAAAAGTGGTGGAGAATATTGTCCGCAAGGATCAGGAAGAGCGTCCCGATCTCATTGTCCTCACCCCCACCTGCACCTCCAGCATTCTCCAGGAAGACCTGAAAAACTTTGTCGACCGGGCCCAATTAGAGTCCCAGGGCGACGTCCTACTGGCGGACGTGAACCATTACCGCTTTAACGAACTCCAAGCCGCCGACCGCACCTTTGAGCAAATTGTCCAGTTCTACTGCGAAAAAGCCCGTAAAGCGGGGGATTTAGCCCAAGCCAAAACGCCCCAGCCTTCGGTGAATATTTTAGGCATGACCACCTTGGGTTTCCACCACCGCCACGACTGTACGGAATTGCGGCGCTTGTTTGCAGATTTAGGCGTTCAGGTGAATGTCGTCGCCCCGGAAGGCGCTCGGGTGAGCCAGTTAAAAACCCTGCCCCAGGCTTGGTTTAACCTCTGTCCCTACCGGGAGACCGGTCTCGGCGCCGCCGGGTATCTAGAGCGGGAGTTTGGTCAGCCGACGGTGGCCATTACCCCCATGGGTGTCATGGAAACGGCCCGCTGTATCCGGGAAATCCAACGGGTTCTCAACACCCAGGGCGCCGGAGTGGATTACGAAGCCTATATCCAAGAACAGACCCTACAGATTTCTCAAGCCGCTTGGTTTTCCCGCTCCATCGACTGCCAGAATTTAACCGGCAAAAAGGCGGTGGTTTTTGGGGACAACACCCATTCCGCCGCCATGACCAAAATCCTTAGCCGGGAAATGGGGATCCGAGTCGTTTTGGCTGGAACCTACTGCAAGTACGACGCCGATTGGTTCCGTCAGGAAGTGGAGGGCCACTGCGACGAGGTGTTAATTAGCGAAGACAACGGCGCTATTGCCGACGCCATCGCCCGGCTGGAGCCAGCCGCCATCTTCGGCACCCAAATGGAGCGTCATGTGGGCAAGCGCCTTGATATTCCCTGCGGGGTGATCGCGGCGCCGATCCATATCCAAAACTTTCCCCTGGGCTATAAACCCTTTTTGGGCTACGAAGGCTCCAATCA
This sequence comes from Cyanobacteriota bacterium, assembly GCA_046304295.1. Classification (GTDB taxonomy): domain Bacteria; phylum Cyanobacteriota; class Cyanobacteriia; order Cyanobacteriales; family Microcystaceae; genus Synechocystis. The sequence continues at coordinate 1,891 of JBKCES010000409.1, forward strand.
AATCGCCGACTTGGTTTATAATTCCTTCACCCTCGGTATGGAGGATCATTTGCTGGAAATTTTTGGCGGCCACGACACCAAGGAAGTCATCACCAAAGGGGTCTCCGCCGACTCGGATCTCAACTGGCGGGCCGACGCCCAGCGGGAACTCAACCAAGTCCCTGGTTTTGTCCGGGGCAAGGTTAAGCGCAACACCGAAAAATTTGCCCGGGAGCGGGGCTTGACGGAAATTTCCCTGGAGGTGATGTACGCGGCCAAGGAAGCCGTCGGCGCTTGAGGAACAATTTCCGCTTTGCTCTTGAGGGGGTGACGGCGCCGCCTCAAGAGCCGATTAAGTGCCTAAGAAGAGAACAGCGCCGGGAAACACGCTTTAAATTTTTAAATTTTGCCGGTCGGTCTGGGTTCCTGCTTGCGCATAGCGGCGATATAGGATTCCACGACCTTGCCGGTTTTTTCGCAACTAATTAGGAGATAATCACAAGCCGGACAGGCGGTTTCAACAATATGGAGTTGGGGTAAATGGCGCCGATGGGCGTAACTGCCGCAGTTGGGGCAATGGATAATTTGAGTGGACATGGATATTATGGGAAAGATTTTATAAACCGAGGGATGTCAACTTAAAAAGCTGGGCGGGAGTTGATCCCTAACTTGTTTTCCTTGATCCCCTCCCTATTATCCCTATCCCTCCACGGAAGAGAAGGAAACTTAAGATTTATTTAACCTTTCCTTTAGCGGCGCTGATGGATGAGGGCCTCAATTTCCGCTTCCTTCACCGGCGCCGTCTCATCCCCCGGAATATCCACTACGAGTAAATAGCCCTCTAGGCTTCCGCCCTGGGCTTGGCTCAGTCGTTCTAGAAGATCTGGCATATCCGCCTTGAGCAGTTGGCCCCGTTCATCATACCACTCCAGCGCCGATAGGCAACCAATGGCGGGATTCCAGCCCCAACTTTGGGGAAAGCGCCGATTGTTGGAAAAAAAGTCCGGGAACTCGCCACTACCGTGGATACGAATCAGGGAACGCCCCAAACGACCGGCCCAGTAGCTCTGCTGGAGGGGAAAATACTCTCGCCAACGGGGGGGCAGGAGGGTTTGGTATTGCGCCAGGCTGGGGGTAAAGCGGGCGTCTTCCTGAGGCAAAAAGACCTTAAGCAGGGGGAACTGCCCGTAGGCCGGGAAATAGGGCGCTTCGGAGCGGGGCATAACGCCGTCAATACGGTAAAGGCCTTGGGGGGTGGAGCCGCGGATAAAATTCCAGCGCAGACCGTGGAGAGAGCGCCCCGAGAGGGGAATAGACCAGAGGGGAGCGCCGGGTTGGCCGCTTTCTCGAAACCAAGCGCCAGTTTTGTCCTTCAAAAAAGCCCGACAGAGGGTTCCCCGTTGGGGACGACAGAACACGTAAAGTTGGCTCTGGTTCGGCGCGATCTGCCAATTCACCAAATCCCCTAAGGGCGGTAGGGGGGAAGGTTGGATTTGTTCGTCCAGATCCCGCAGGGCCACCGCTAAAAACTCGTCGGCGCCGGGGAAACGGACTTCTAGGCTTTGGCGATAGCGATTCACCTGAGCGGGGTCTAAGCCTCCCAGGGTCAGCGCCGACAGGGCCATGGCGGCCCATTGGGAGGAGGGGCTGGTTTCCGTCAGTTGGGTTAGGGCTTGCTCTAATTGGTTTTCCCTTTTGGGATCGGCAGTATAAAACTGAGTAGCGACCTGTAGCGTTTGTTCTAAAATGCGGGTCTCCGGCGCCGTTAGGTTTCCCTGGGTTCCGAGTTGGAGTAAACCGGCCAGCGCCGTTCGGGTTTCAGACAAATCCGGCTCCAGTAGAGCCGTGGCCCAGAGGGTTTGGCGCCAGTGGCTTTCCGTAGCAGCGCTGACGGAGTAGGTTTTGAGGTCGTAGCGTTGGGGCTGAATAAAGTTCAGTTGTTTTTGGCGATGTCGAGCCTGGGCCGGAGGGGTCATCTGGGGCTGGGAGTTGGGGGCCAGATCCCCCGGTTTTACACTCCCCTGGGCGCAGACCGGTAGGGACGCGGTTAACGTCAGGCTTAAACCCAAACCCAGAAAAAATAGACGACCCATGCTTAGGACACAGACTCGGGATTGACGCCTGCTTCCGCCAGTAAGCGCCGTAGGCGCTGGAGTTCCGCTTCGGCGCTGTCCGCCCGTTGTTTTTCAGCTTCGGCCCGCAAGCGCTCTTGCTCAGCCCGTTGTTTTTCAGCTTCGGCCCGGAGGCGCTCCTCCTCGACCTGTTGTCGTTCTGCCTCCTCCGGGGTGGGGAGCCAATGGCCCCTCTCGTCGTACCACCGCAACCACCGGCGCTCAATGCCCTGATAACGGCCTTGCCAAAGCCCCAGACCCAGTTGCGCCTCCGGGAGCCAGACCCCTTGTCCTTCAATGGGCAGAGGTTGATAACGGCTCATCATTAGCCCAAAGGCTTGTAGGCTGTCCCTGTAGCGGTCATAGACAAAGTAGTACGGCACTTTTAAAATCTGCTCATAGACCGTCCATTTATTGGGGGGTTGGCTCACTTCCCGTAGGGTTTGACCCAAATCTTCTTTTTCCGTGCCGGGGGAAAGCAGTTCCACCACCACAAAGGGATCGACCCCTTCCTGCCAGCGGACGTAACTGAGACGCAACTCGGTTTTATCGTAGAGCCGCGGCAGGCCAAGAACGGCAAACCAATCCGGGCGTTTATACCATTGGGGCTGGCGCAGGTCGTAGTAGAGGTTTAAATCCGCCGCGACGAAGACTTCCTGGGGGTCGTAGGCGGGGGGGCGGAACGTTTGCCGCAACAACTCCGGCTGGAAAACATGAAACTCGTCGGGCACGCCGGGATCTCCAATTTCTTCGCTGGGTAGGTCGTACATGGTCGGCAGGGTTTGCCGGGGAGACAGGGGCGGGGAGGTTTGAGTCATCGGATTGAGCGAGTTTTTTAATCAAGCAAGAGGCGATTAATCGTTAAAGACTGTTTGAAAAGTGAGTTTTAGCGCCCCCAACTCCCTCAGCTAAGCCGGAAGGATATAATTGTCCCAGTCTATATAGCAGTCCTAAATGGGTGGTGAACGCAATCCAAGGATTATCCCCCCCAACCCCCTTGGAAAGGGGGGAGCCAACCGGAACCTGTTCATGATTGACTTAGGCCTGCTATATCGAAGGAGTATAGCACTTTCAAAAAACAGGACGGTAGACGTGGGATATAGCAGGCCTAAAGGGGAGAGTTAACCGGAGTCTGTTTGTGATTCACTTGGGCTTGCTATAGCTTATTCTTGCCCCGCAGTCCCAACCCAAATGGTAATGTGCTAGCCACAACTGGCGGCGTTTGGGGAACCCCCCAATTCTGGGGGACTTTGAACGGAGAAACGCTCCAAACTCCCCTTCTTGGGTGGGTTCTATGAGCGCTAACCCACCCCTAACACCTCCAAGGAGGGGAACTGGATTGAAATTCCCCCAAACTGAGTTATTTTTGGGCAATAAAATCGGTGACTTTGGCTTGGCCCCGCCGGCGCTTCCACCAGAGACCCCCTGCCATAAATGCGGCGCTTCCCACCACCGGCAGGGCATCGCTTTCAAAGGGAACTGGGGTTACAGTGAGCTGGTTAATTTGCAGAATGCCTGAACCACTAGCAGGGTTGCTAGCGGTTACGGTGATGGGTTGGTTAGCGGCGACGCTAAATTGATTGTTAAAGTTGGTGGTATTTCCGCCGACAAAACTGGTCTGAACGGAAGAATTAGCGCCTTGGCTAAAAGTCAGAGTTGTGGTACCAAAGGTAAACCCTGTCCGATAGCTGGTGAGCTGAACCGGCGCCGAGAAAGATAAAGTCAAGCTATCGAGGGTCCCACAATAACCACCATTAGCACCAGCAAAGCACAACCCATCGTTGTCTGCGATGGTTGTCCCATTGGAGAAATTAGAAGCGGTTAAGGTAACGCCGTCCACGGTTTTTGTGACAGAGGCTAGTCCGTCATCCGCCACGCTAAAGCTAAAAGTTGTTGAGATCGCCTGGGCTGGTTGGGAAAATAGGGTTAGACCGATAAGTGCACCCCCCCCATTGCTCCTTTCTTGATAAGTTTTGCTAATTTCATGGTTGCTCCAACAGCAGATTATTTAAACAGGGAATCGGAAACTTCGGATTAGAAGTTAGACAAAGGTCTAGAAAAAACTCTACAGCAATATTCCTAATTCGGCGCAAAGTAAATAGAGCCTTTTAGGGCGGCGTTTAGGGAACCCCCCAATTCTGCTACCGTGTACACAGATCTCGGTTGAAGACCCGTTTTTGGGTTTGATCCCCCTCAATCCCCCTTGCAAAGGGGGGAACAGGCAAAATGATGGCTGTTCCCCCCTTTGCAAGGGGGGCTGGGGGGGATCTCGACACTTGTGTATACACGGTAGCTCCAAGGAGGGGAACCGGAAACTCTCACTCCCCCTCTCGGGAGGGAGCCGGGGAATAGATTCTAACTCCTAAAATAAAGCCCCAATTCCCCTAGAGAAATCAGGGCCGACAAAGTAGAAGATTAGAATAGACAACTGGGGAGATTCACAGATCCCTAGTCAAGCGCCGCCGAGCCGCCTCCCTGCCAAGCGTTGACGATACCCGTCACATCGCCGAACCGGCGGTTGGTATTAAGCGTGTCGATGGCATCCGCCGTTGCGGTTTCCACCGTAGTAGCGGTGTAGTTGACCGCAGCAGCAGAGATAGAAGCAGTGTTGATTAAGAACTGACTGGCATCCGCAATCCCCACAGAAGTGGCGTTTTCATAGGTCACGGTGGCGTTAACGGCGGTGAAGTATTGATCCGTCATCGGCGCCACGATTTCAGCCGCAAAGTTCTGACTGCTGGTGTTGGACTGGATGTTGGTCAGAGCCACGGACACGCTAGGATTTTCAGCGCCAGCGGGAGCGCCGTTATAGGCGTTGACAAAACCAATCAGATCGCCGTAGCGAGCTTCTGCCAGCGCATTGTTAACAGCCCGAGCAGTGGCGGATTCAAAAGTGTTGGCGGGCAAATCAATACCAACAGTAGTCATCGTTCCTGTAGTAATGACAATCTGACTAAGATCGGTAGACCCCGTCGTCGCAGAAGCGTTGACGTAGGTCACATCCACCGAAGCGCCGGTGAAGTAGAAGTTGGTAGCCGGCGCCACGATTTCGGCGGCGAAGCTTTGGCTGTTGGTGTTGGACTGGATATTGGTGACGGCGACGGAGACCCGGGGGTTTTCCGCTTGGGCCGGTTCGATGTTGGTCAGGCCAATCCCGGCGGCGATACCGCCGACGACTAGGGAAGTCAGGGCGAGACCTTGATAATTGAGGGAAGCGTTGGATTCGGAGTGAGACATGGCTAATTAAGCCTCGTAAATGGATTTGACAGTGTGGGTTAGGAGCGTGTCCTAAAAAAATTGGCGTTGGAGAGAGACAACTATTGGGGGAGCTTTTGAGATTGAAAAGTAATCTACCGCTCTTTTTTACCTTGCCCTTATCTTAACATGCTTAAAGTGCCCCTTAAGCTTGTCCTGTCTAGATCTTGTAATAAAACGTAATCTTTTTCAACCGAGAAATCCACAGACTTTATTGAAATTTTTGTGCGTAAAAGTAACTAATTTTTAATGAACTTACTCGCCATGACTAGATAGATTTACGACTTATCTTCTCCGTGTTTTTGAGAGAATTACGGAGCGCCGAAGACAGTCTTGTGATCTTCATCACTCCCCCCCAGTGAGTCGAGATCAAACTGCCAATCCTATGCCAGTATTTTAAAAATAAGTGAATAATAACTTAAATAATGGACTGCCAGCGCCGGTTTTAATGAGTTTAATCATCAAATGACTAATCAGCGTTATGTTGGACAGCACCGCCACCGCTAAGGCGTTTCAGCCCCATCCCTCTAGCGCCGTCGGTTTTGAATAGGTATTGCGATCTAGCTTGGATGTGACTTATTCCTCCCCCCGGCGCCGCAAATTTTGTATAAATTGTTACGTATTATTGGCAAAATGAACCCCGTAGTCCCCGGCGCCATCTTCAAGGGGAGCAAAGCTCAAAGCCTTACCCTTCAGCCCATTGAGTCCTTGGGATCACAGGAAACCCCCCCCCCAAGCTTACCGGCGCCTCTTCTCCGTGTCCCGATACGTAGACAAATTCCGGGGTTTCGGCGCCGGATTCTGGGGTTTGGAGGTTGACAATTGGCGGCTTAAATCTTTACACAGCCAGCTTTACTGAGTCATTAACATTGGCGGGGAGGCCAAGGGCCGTCACCTCCGCAGGCGCCGCTATTGGGAAATTGAGGGGATCGACCAGGGGGCCTATTCCAGACGGCGCCGAGAAACGGCCCCCAGTTGGCTCTGAACGGCCTAGGCGTTAGGCTCTGTCCGCACCTCGGTGGCGCCGTCAACCCCTAGGGCCACTTGTTTAGCGGCTTCCAACACCGCCTCCGCGTCGGGATTGTAGCGGAGCACCACCACGCTTTCCGTTTGGGCGACCCAGAGGCCGACTTCGTCGGAAATATTGGCGTCGTCTAGAGCCTTCGCTACCCGTTTAGCGAGACCGCTTTCGTCAAAAGCTCCATCCAAACCGACCCGGTGGGGAGGAATGGATTGCGCCTGGGCGACGGCGGGCACATTAACCGCGGGTGCGGCCTTGGCCTTTGCTTCTTCGCCTTTGCCAAATAATTTACTGAGAAAACCCATAGGGAAAGATCTCCTAGAAAGTGGATAGGGACAATGCGGGATCTCCCGCCATTGCTCCTCCGATGCTATCAGAGCGTCAGCCTTCCGCCACTTTTTGGTAAAAATTGTTACACCCGTTTCGGCGGGGAACCCGTTGGGGTTAGGCGCGGGTTAACAAGCGCCGCCGGAGTTGATCCAGCACCGTCGCGGCGCTGAGTTGGCGGACTAACTCCCGGCCCCGATTGGCGCCAAAACGGTATTCGCCGCTCCAGGAGACCCCATCGGGGCCCGCTATGCCCAAATAAACTAACCCCACCGGTTTCTTTTCCGTTCCTCCCCCCGGCCCGGCGATCCCCGTCACGCTCAGCCCCCAGTCTGCGCCAACTTTTTCCCGAACCCCCAGGGCCATGGCCTCCGCCACGGCGGCGCTGACGGCGCCCTGGGCTTGGATTAATTGGGGATCGACACCCATGAGTTGGCTTTTGAGGCGATTCTCGTAGGCTAAAATCCCCCCCAAAAAATAGGCGGAACTGCCGGACGCCGCCGTTAACATTCCCCCCAGGAGTCCGGCGGTGCAGGATTCCGCCACCGCGACGGTTTCTCCCCGCTCCCGGAGCAATTCCCCTACTTTACCCTCTAGGGTCTCTTCGTCCTGACCCAAATAATCGGCGCCGGCGATGGCGATAATGGCTTGGGCGACAGGATTAATGATCGTTTCCGCTTCTTCTAAGGATTTGGCTCGACAGGACAACCGCAGACGGGTCTCTCCGGCGCTGGCGTAGGGGGCGACGGTGGGAGCGGTTAGGTCAAAAAATTGCTCGACTTTCACCGCCAGCGTCGATTCGCCAATGCCCCGAAACTTGAGAACCCGGCTATAAATCGGCTCCCGGCCCCAGCCCTGGCTCCGCAGGTAGGGAATCGCCGTCTCCCGCCACATACGTTTCATCTCCGAGGGCACCCCCGGAAAGGTCAGTAGCGTTAACCCCGGCCGGGGCGACCAAATCAGCCCCGGTGCCGTGCCGGCGGGGTTGGGCAAAATATCCGCACCCTGGGGTAAAAGGGCCTGTTTAGCGTTGTTGGGCGCCATCTCCCGCCCCAGAGACTCGAACTTGGCTCGAATATCCGCTAGGATCTCCCGGCGCTCCTCTAGGGGAGTTTGGAAAAAATCCGCCAAGGTTTCCGTGGTTAGGTCGTCGGGGGTGGGGCCGAGGCCGCCGGTAAAAATGAGAATATCCGCCCGCTGGCAGGCCGTAGCGACGACCGCCTGTAGGCGCTGGGGATTATCCCCCACCACAGTTTGAAAATAGTGAGGAATCCCTAACTGGGCCAATTCCTGGGCCAGAAATTGGGCGTTGCTGTTCAGGATCTCCCCCAGCAGTAGCTCGGTGCCAACGCAGATGATTTCGGCGCTCATGGCGGTCTAGCGAACCTAGGCGCCGAGACGGGAGGCTAACTTTTCCGCTAGGGCTTGGCTTTCGTGAACCCAGTGGAGGGGCCGCTCTCCCTGGGGATCGAGGGGGGGCACTAGATTGCGGGCGTGGAGCGCCATGTGG
>JBKCES010000410.1:0-2963 GCA_046304295.1 Cyanobacteriota bacterium
CCGCCACCTGGGTCAGGGTTTGGAAGGCCCGCTCCCCGGCGCTGTAATCGGCGAAGTTTAAGAGACCATCGGCGGCGACAATCCCCACCAGGGTCACCTGGGCTAAATCTAAGCCCTTGGCGATCATCTGGGTGCCCACTAAAATATCCGCTTCTCCCCGTTTAAAGGCGTCCAACAAGCGCCGGTGCTCTCCTTTTTTTTGGGTCGTGTCGCTATCAAACCGGAGCCAGCGCAGATGGGGAAATTGTTCCGTCAGCGCCTCTGTCACTTTTTGGGTGCCGGCGCCGAAAAATTTCAGGTAGGGGGACTGACATTCCGGGCAACGTTGGGGCTGGGCTTGGCTAAAGTTGCAGTAATGACAGCGCAGGAGGGGATAAGCTCCGCTTTGGCTGTAGTGGTAGGAGAGGGAAACGTCGCAGTGGGGACACTCCAAGACGGCGCCGCAACTGCGGCAAGAAACAAAAGTGCTATGACCCCGGCGGTTGACAAAGAGAATAGCCTGCTCTTGACCGGGAACGAGGTTTGTCAACGCCTCCTGTAGGGCGCGGCTAAAGATCGAGCGGTTGCCCGCCCGCAGTTCCTGTCGCAGATCCACCACTTCAATGGGGGGCAGGGGGCGATTTTCCACCCGTTGGGGCAGGCTTAGATAATGGCTCCGGTCGGCGCTTTGGGACTGAATCCAAGCCTCTAGGGAAGGGGTGGCGGAGCCGAGGATCAGGGGACAATTTTCCAGTTGGGCCCGGCGCTGGGCCACGGTTCGGGCATGGTAGGTCGGCGCCGATTGGCTTTGTTTAAAACTGCCGTCGTGTTCTTCGTCGAGGATAATTAACCCCAAATTGGGCAAGGGGGCGAAAACGGCGGAGCGGGTGCCCACCACCACCTGGGCTTGGTTGAGCAACATGGCCCGCCAAGTGTCGTAGCGTTCTCCAGCGTTAAGGGCGCTGTGATAGACAGATACCCGGTCGCCGAGGCGGGCCCGGAACCGATCCATCAGTTGGGGAGTCAGGCCGATTTCCGGCACCAGCACGAGGACCGATTGCCCTTGCTTCAGTAACGGGGCGATCGCCTGAAGGTAAACTTCTGTTTTGCCCGAGCCGGTGACGCCATGGAGGAGGGAGACTTGATAACCCCGTTGGCTTAAAAGGTTTTCCAGCGCCGTTTGTTGGTGGGGGGTTAAGGTTCGGGGCGCGTCGGCTTGAATCTCGGGTTGGGAGAGAAAACGCAAACGCTCGGCGCTGGTAATGCTCACATAACTCCGCTTGGCTAAGGTTTCTACGACTGCGACAGAGCAATCTACTTGTTCGCAGAGATCTTTTAACCGTAATTCCCCCTTATTTTTTTTTAGGAAAGTGATAATTTCTCGTTGTTGAGGAAGCAATTCCTCAATAAACTGAGTCGCAAGAAGTTTAGCGGTTTTAAGAGACTGGTCTCCTGGTTTTTCCAGACTCAGATAACCCCTTTTTTCTAAGGTCTGTAAAATCGAGTCGGTAATCTGAAGTCGGCGCTTAATCTCTTGGGCGCTGAGTTCCCCTTGGTGTTGTTCGAGTAGCGTCAGGACATCTTCTTGTTTGGCAGATAATTTTTCCGGTTGAGTTTCTGTCAAAAGAACAACAACTTTTTCGGTTTTCGGCCGCGGCGCCGAGGGAAAGTCCAGATAACTCTCAATCCAGCCCCGTTTCAGTAAATCCTGAGCACCTTTAGGGAGATTTTTGACTTTTTGACGCAGATGGCGGTAACTCAAATCTCCTGTTTTTGAGGCGAGAAGTAACTCTAAAATTTCCCGAGCCGGTCGTTGGGCGGGTTGACTGAGAAATAAGCGCCAATCCTGGGGAATCCGTTCTCGCTGGACTAACTTTAAGCGCCGTTGGGATTTGGCCAGTAAACCGGGGGGAAAAGCTAACCGGGCCACCGTCGCCAGATCGCTGTAATAGTATTCCGCCACCCAATGGAGCAGGCGCCAAAAGCGAGAGGGGAAAAAGCCCCGAAAGACGACGTCTAAAATAGGGCGAATTTGGGACGGGTCTAATCCCGCGGGCAAACGCTCCCGGCGCCCGATGACAATGCCCCCCAAAACTTGAGGGCCGAAGGGAACGGAGACAATATCCCCCTCTATGGCGCCTAATTCCGGCGGGGCGCTGTAGGTAAAGATTTTTTCCTCCAGGGGAACGTCCACCAACACCTCCGCCCAGAGCACCCCGGCGGTGGCGTCATAGGTAAACCCCAATTCCGCTATCTCAGTCGGCGCTGTCACCCCGATTCCCCCCGCAAAGTCTATCCTCAATCCTAACCGAGGTCTGGTCATGATTAACTTAGGCTTGCTATAGCAGGCCTAAATGAATGGTGAACGCAATCCACTAATTATCCCCCCTCCCTTGGAAAGGCTACTGTGTATACACGGTAGCCGGTGGAGGGGTGCCCCGACGGGGCGGGGTGGTCTCTGGGTTAAAGGGGAAAATTAACGATTTGGCCAATGACGGCGATGGCGGGCGCTTCAAACCGGCGCTCGCTCATCCGCTCTAAAACCGTCGCTAGCGTCGCTCGGAGTTCCTCCGGCTCCGGTCGGGTGCCCCAGCGGATCAGGGCGATGGGCATCTGGGGCATCATGCCCCCGGCTAACAATTCCGGGATAATTTGCCCCAAGTTGTGAATCCCCATATAAATCACCAGGGTTTCCGACCCCTGGGCCAGCGCCCGCCAATTGACCTCGGGACGGTATTTCCCCGCCGACTCGTGGCCGGTGACAAAAGTGACGGAAGAGCCGTAGTCCCGGTGGGTCACGGGAATCCCCGCCGCCGCCGGCGCCGCGATCCCCGCCGTAATGCCCGGCACCACTTCCACAACGACGCCCGCTTCTTGCAGGGCCGCCAATTCCTCGCCCCCCCGACCGAACACAAAGGGATCGCCCCCCTTCAGACGCACAACCAGACCGGCGCTTTGAGCCTTAGCGATTAGCAACTCTATGG
>JBKCES010000411.1:0-3417 GCA_046304295.1 Cyanobacteriota bacterium
GAATTACAAAAATTAAATCACTCAGCAAGATTGCTAATAATCTGGGATGGTGCAAGCTATCATAGCAGTGAAGATTTCAGAAAATTTCTGGATGAAGAAAATAAAGATCTAGAGATTAACCAGTGGAAGATAACTTGCATAAAGATGGCACCTTACGCACCCAAGGAGAATCCGGTAGAAGCTATTTGGTTACAACTGAAAACCTTACTAAGAAGGTTTCGTCGTTTTGCCAAAAAATTTGGAATTGTTAAACACATGTTTAAGATGTTTGTCAAGTTTAAACTTTTTAATCTACCTGATTTGAAAAAGTACGATACCTTTTCACGATTCATTTAGGCCTGCTATAAGGCATTTTGGGTTTCATCTACATTCTCTATTAGCTCAAAGGTTTTCATTGATCTTACTCTCTCAGTATTTTATCAGAATTATATCCTAATATCGTTTCTTTTACAACCTCGATGTGACTGCTATATATCGGTTAATCAAAATGCTTTGAGCGTTTTCCAAAACATAAAAAATAGGGTACTAAAAGCAATCAGCGCCGCAATAACATTACGAGAACTGCTCTTGAGCAAGTTAGTTTTTTTGTCGGCTTGAGAAATTTCGCTCTGTCGCAGGACTTGCTCTTTTTGGGAGCGCAGGCTATTTTGTAATTTAGCTTTGACTGCGGTAAAGGAGTTGTCTAAGTCAATGGGTAAATCAGAGCGGACTAGGGATTGAAGTTGGCTCAAATTGGTTGTGCGCTCTAGGCGTTGCTCAGCTTCGGTCAACTGGTTGAGCCTCTGTTGAGTAGAGTCCTTAATTTGCAGGGTGTTAATACGATGAACCCGGATAGTGTCAAAAACAATCAGCGGTATGATAAGCAAGCAAATTACCGAGATCGAAAGGATTAACCAGCGAAGCCAGCGAAAGAGAACGATCTCAAAACCTCTGATTTTCGATTCGGGATAGAAGTGATAGCGTAGAATATAGCTAGTTAAAATGAGTCCAAAGCCAACTAAAAAAAACCAGACTTGAGAGAGCAGAGTATTGATCGTGGCCAATTCCCACACTGGATTCTGAATCTGAGGAGGAATCAGAACATAAATGCAATCAATTAGGTTCATTAAGGTGATGAAATACCCAAAAAAACCGAGGATAACGATAAAGCGACTTGAATCTCTCGCAGAAAAAACGGTATTAATCTGTTGCCTACGCACTGGAGCAAGGAAGTCTGTATTCTTAAAAAATCTGCGGACGGTATATTTTAAGTTTTTCATTGATCTTAAACGTGTTAATGTATTGAAATTATCTCGCCCGAGGGATATTCTTAGGTCGGACGGCCCCTTGCCCTCATCCCTCTTCCAAAGTGGGAGATAGACTTAAAACCCTGATATAGCAGGCCTAAATGGGTGGTGAACGCAATCCAAGGATTATCCCCCCCAAACCCCCTTGGAAAGGGGGGAGCCAACCGGAACCTGTTCATGATTGACTTAGGCCTGCTATATGAAGAAGGTTTTGTCTCCTATTCTCCTAGAATTGGGAGAAGGAATCGGGTGATACCCTGAGCAAAGTCGAAGGGGATGAGGGCAGGAGAAAGGCATTCTCATAACCCTTGATACGACTATAGCATTTGCAGGTGAGTCATGGACAAATTCCCTGCTAGCCCTTTACCCGTCCCGGTTGTGGAGTAGGGGTGGCGTTTACATCTCGTTTGAAAATGCTATATAGCCGTCGAGGTAAATAGCAAGCAAGTTCTAGTTTGATTCCGTTCAAAAACCGTTGAGTCCTGCCATAATAGCGCTTGCGGGTGGGTCGCAGAAAAATTTAATGTTAACGCATTGACTGTCGTCCTTTTAAGTTTATGGCACAGAAAGACTAAAAATGGGACGCAACCCAATGATTTTCCCCCTAACCCTCCTTGCAAAGCTACGGTGTACACAGAATCTTGGCTAAAGACTTAAATTGTGGATTTGATCCCCCTTTTGTAAACTGAGTGTATAAATCTTAACATTCTGCAATCTTGCGCATTGTCCCTCCTCAAATCCTTATCTGGCAAGGTATTTCAGCCTTCGCTGACCTGTCCCCCCCCCAGTTAGCGCCACTGGTTCTCTTGTGTGGTTTTTATAAAGGCGCTAGGATAATGGCGGCGATTAAAAGTTTCTTTGTTGCCAGCTTCCCTACATTCTTTTCCCTCCTCCCGCACCTGTAGTTCACGAGAGCCAACCTTCTTGAGTAACAAGCCTCAGTGAGTTCTTGCTTTCTTCTAAAGGAAGTGGGAAATGATCATTAGGAGTTCTGCTCAAGAACTCTATCGGTCGCTATAGTGGCACTTAGATGCTATCTGAATTTTTCTGTTTGGTTAACTCTTCGACATTATTCCCTCTTAATTTTGCTGAGGACAATGCTATGACTACTATCGATACGACCATTTTTTGGGATGGCTCATCCTTTGTTCAATCATTTGGTGAAGACAACACCGCAACTTACGGGCAAACATTTACCGCAGGATCCAGTCCTCTAACAGAGTTTACCTTCTACCTAAATGACTACTCCAATTCTGACTCCGTCGATTTTGCGGCGTATGTGATGGCATGGGATGGAACTAAAGCAACTGGGCCAGTTCTTTACTCTAGTGCGATGTGGTCAAGTGCAGGAAGTTCTGATTTTGAGATTCTAACTTTTGACACTGGAGAACTGATCCTAACGCCAGGGCAACGGTATGTCGCTTTCTTGAGCGCTTCTAATTTCTTCGATGGTGAGTTCGGAACTGCAAGTGTCGGGTACATGTCTGGAGATGTCTACAGCGATGGAATGTTTGTATATTCTAATAATGGCAGTAATTTTGAGAGCTTGACTGCAAACGATTGGACTATTGGTTATGGAGGAGATCTTGCTTTTAAAGCTTCCTTCGGTGATGGTCTAGGCCTATACGGGCAAAAATATGAATTTACTTACTACTACGGCAACGGCGATTCCTACTCGGGTATTGTTTACGCAGCCGCAGACGCCTACTCAGTCGGCGACATCATCACTTACGGTTACAACGAAACCGGAGAGGAGGGCTACTACTCTATCACTGGGGTAGATGAGACTGTCACTGGCACAGAAGGTCAAGTTATCGTGACTAGCTATGTTGACGATGACATGATGTTTGGCGAAACCACAGACATCTACCCAACCATTTACAGTTCTCCCTCCGGTTACTCTGGTTTAGGCTCGGAGTATGGCTACGCCTACAATGCCAACTTTTCAGGGGACAGCTATTTCACTCCCTATTATGAAGCTGATTTGCCAGCGGTGGTCCAGGTTAGCCTCAATCTATTGGCGGATGACGGGGGCGAACCAGGGGCGGTGATTGAAGACAACCGCGTCGGTTTGGGCCATTCCTTCTTTGTGGAAATTCTAGTGGCGGATCTCCGGGGAAGCGCCGCCGGG
>JBKCES010000412.1:0-5668 GCA_046304295.1 Cyanobacteriota bacterium
CCCCAGACCGAGAATAATAATGTGATTTTGGTTGGGAATGGGTAGGCGCTTACGGATAAATTGAAATTTGCTGGCGATTAATTTTTCCGTTAAGAGCGCGTAGAGAATTCCCACAAAGGCTGTGCCCATCAGAGTTAACAACAGCGCCACCGGTTGTAGTAACCAGGCGTTTTCCGGCGATTCTTCCAGATCGCCAAAGACGTCCCCATAACCACCCAAGAGGAGAATTGCTGTGCGGTAAAAAGCGGAGGGGCCGTAACTGCCCGGCAGGGCGAAATGCAACACCGCAGTACCTAGGATAATCAACCCGAGGAGGATGGCGACGGCCCAGAGAATAATAGGGCGCTCCCCCAGGCTTTTTTGCCAGACTTGGAGGCGCTGAAGCCAAGGGTTGTCTCCCGCTAAAGATAGCCGCCGCCCTTGGCTTTGGGAAGTTTGCGCCGTCGGCGCTAGACTCCAGTTATCCAATAGCTCTAAGTAAATGAGTCGGTCGCCCAGTTGCGGGGTCCCGTCGGCACTCCAAAGGTGAAAGGAATGGGGGCAGGATTCCAAGACCCGTTGGTAAAGCAGGAGGCGCCGAGCCCGACTTTGTAGGTCTCGCAGACGAAAATTATGGAGCCAAGGGTGGTTAGGCCCCAGTTGAAGTTGGACGACCCGCACCCATTGTTTTTCCAGTTCAAAAAAACCCAAGGTGTCGGTGCCCAGCGCCGCGAGGGCGAAGGCCTGGGCCGGTAAATCCAGGGGGTCGTAGGCGATAAAGTTACCCAGTTGCCCTTCCAGCAGTTCGTTTAAATTTTTTTTACTAGAGCGGACCACTAGGCGAGTTTGGGGATTCCGTTGACGGATCAAGAGCGCCGTTTCGATATTGACCGGCTCGGTGGAGGTGAGCAGAAGCGCCGAGCGGCAGGTTTGTAGATCTAACCGGTCTAGAATCGGGGCGTAGGCGCAGTCGCCGATGATGAACTGGTCTAATAGATCCGGTAGGTCGGGGACTTCGTAACTGTCTTGGTTGGTTTTTTCAATGGCCCAGATGGGCACCCCAAACTGCTTGAGCGCCAAAACGCACTGTTGGCCCAAACTCCCCAGCCCGCAGACCAAGAAAGACTCGTTGCGGGGTTTGGCGTTTTTTTTGGCCATGAGAGTAACCCGTGCTCTTCGCTAACACCGCTATCCTACTCCCGTTTTTGTGGGAGAGCGCGGCTAAGCGTCGGGATCTGAGCCTAGGGCCTCTAATCGGCGCTGGATAGCTCGCAGTTGGGCTTCCATTTGATTGGCCCGGAGGCGCTCTTGTTCGACTAATTCCCGCAGGGCCTCAACCCGTTGACGCTCTAGAGCCGCATTTTGTCGCTCCGCTTCCGCCGCTTCCGTCGGCGAAGGAATGAGGGTTCCGTCTAGGGAAAAATACCTTAATTCTGCGTCCCAAACCCCTAAAAATAAACCCAGTTCCTCGCTCCAAAACCACCCCTGGGCATTGGGTTCGATGGCTTCATACTGTCCTAGATGGAGTTTAAAGCCAGCAAACTCTAGGGTGTCCGGCGAAAAATAGAAATATTCCGGGGTGTGGAAGACGCGACCGTACAAATCCCGTTTTTCCCGTCGGTCCACAGAGGCGGTGGATTCCGAGAGCAGTTCGATAATCAGGTCGGGATAGCGCCCTTCTTCCTCCCAGACCACCCAGGAGCGCCGGGGTTTGCGAGCGGTGTTTTTGACCAAAAAGAAATCGGGGCCGCGAAAATCTCGGTTCTTGAGTTGCTGACGACTGAAGTAAATGGTCAGGTGAGCGCCGATGAAAAAATCCTGCCGGTCCCGCCAGAGCCATTCCAGACTAGCCACCAACAACGCCAATTGCAGATAGTGTAGGGAACTCTCCATTTCCGGTTCATCGCTCCATAACTGGGTGGCGTCGGGCATTTGTCGCTCTAGTTCCCGGGCGGTCAGGGCGGTCATGGGCTAAGACTCCTAGAGGAAGGGGTGCGACCATTATAACCAGGGATAAAGTCCTAACCTCAGTTTGATCCCCCCTAACCTCTACTTCCATAAGCTCAGTACGGCGCCGTTGAAAGGGGGGAACCGGATTTCAACGTCTCTCTTATAAAAAAACCTTGCGTTTTTCGAGGACTTATCTTAAGCTGGGGAGTGTTAAGTCCTTTATAGCCAATTCCCTAAGGAAGATAGGAGGTGATGTCCATGATTGAGAGTAGTAAACGTTTGGGTCGCCTAATGGACAACAGCCGTCTGCGTACCGGAGCTATTCTTTAGCCCCCTTAAGTCCGACGCTGTTCACAGTCGAGAAGACTCTAAGCCTTCTTTAAAGATTCATCCGGCAGTCAGGCGTCCATAGCGCTCGACCCGTCTAGACCGCTCCCTCCCGACTCCGGGGGGGAGCGGATAGTTTCTAGGGGGAACGAGTAACGCCAATTTTGAACGACCCCGCTATAATGGCTCCCAAGAGTATTGATCTCCCCCCCGAAGCTGGGTTTTCGCCAATCGCGCCTAGGGAATCTATTCCCCGGACGATCTTCGCCGTCTCTGCTTCCCCCTTCAATCTCCCAAAAAAAACGAGACAGTCATCACAATCAGCAAAAGCCATGTATAATGGGGCTGAATGTAGGTTAACCCTATAGTCAATTTAGGTGTGAGGAAAAGCTACATATGCTTAACAAGTTCTGGAAATCTCTAGTGGTCAGCCCGGCTCTCGTCGGTGCGGCCATGGCTCTCGGCCTTCCCGCCCAAGCGGCCCCCGCTGAAGGGAACGGCGAATCGGTTTTAAATCAACTGGACACCTACGCCAACGAAGGTGAGATCGTTAACGTCGATCAGGTGACCAGCGTCAGCGAACTCCGCGACGTGCAACCCACCGAATGGGCCTTCGAAGCGCTCAAAAGCTTGGTGGAACGTTACGGTTGTATCGTCGGTTATCCCGACCGGACTTTCCGGGGCAACCGCGCCCTGAGCCGTTGGGAATTTGCCGCCGGTTTGAACGCTTGCATGAACGTCATGGAGCGTTTGATTCAAGAGAATGTCGCCGTCCTCCGGGAAGATATCGACAAGCTCAAACGCCTCATGCAGGAATTTGAATCCGAGCTGGCCGCCCTCGGCGCTCGTATTGATAACCTCGAAGCCCGCACCGCTTATCTCGAAGACCACCAATTCTCCACCACCACAAAACTGACTGGGGAAGTGATCTTTGCACCTAGCGCTATCTGGGGCACCAAAAACACCCTTAACAACGAAACGGACAACAACCAAGCCGTCTTCCAAAACCGGGTGCGTTTGCAGTTCAACACCAGCTTCAGCGGCGATGACCTGTTGGTCACCCGTTTGGCCGCCGGCAACGCCGAGCGCTTCCGCTCTTTCTACCCCACCCAAAACATTACCGATCCCACCACGGGTCAGCCCTTGGGAATTGTGGGCGACTACTATGAAAGCCCCACCTTCACTCAGGTGCAAAACTTGTCTCCCGGCGGCGACAATAACGTGGCCGTGGACTGGTTAGCTTACTACGTTCCCATCGAACTGGGTAAAGACCTCCGCTTCAACACCTACATCGCCGCTTGGGGCGGGATCTGGGAAGACTTCGTTCCCACCCTCAACCCCTACTTCGACGACTTCACCGGCGGTAAAGGCGCCCTGAGCGAATTCTCCGAACGGAACCCCATTTACAACATCGGCGGTGGCGGCGGCGCCGGGGCCAGCCTCCAGTTGGGCTTCCTGCAAAACGTTCTCGGCCCCACCTCCATCAGCTTTGGTTACTTGGCCAGCACCGCCAACAACCCCAACAGCAACAATAATGTCTCCAGCACCAACCCGGTGACGGGACAGAACTACGCCTTCAGCGACGGCGGCAACGGTCTCTTTAACGGTAGTTACAGTGCCCTCGCTCAGATCAACACCAACCTGTTTGATTTCCTCAATCTGGGCTTCACCTACGTCAACGCCTACACCACCCCCGATCAGTCCATCTTCGGAAAAGGCGGCTTCAACGGGGTTGTGGGCACCACTGCGGCTAACCTGAACCGCACCATCCTCAACCAATCCTTGGCGGGCGGCGCCGGAGTCGGCGCTCCTCCCGAAGGCGTTGAATCCTACAATGCGACGGCGAACGCCAACACTGCTGATGGTAGCTTTGGTAACCAAATCAACCCCTTTGATTTCGGCGGCAAACAAACCAACAGCTACGGTATCCAAGCCGCCATTCGTCCCGCGGACTGGATTAGCTTCAGCGCCTACGGGAGCTACACCAACGTCACCTTGATCGGTAAAGACAATGGTGATATCTGGACCTACGGCGGCGGTATCGCGCTCCCCGACTTTGGGAAAGAGGGGAACATTCTGGGGATCTTCGCCGGTGTGCAACCCTACATCAGCGGTCTGAGCAACACCCTTGGCGGTGTGTATAACCTACCCGCCACCAACCCGGTGCAAGTGGAACTCTTCTACAAGTACCAAGTCACCGACAATCTCTCCCTCACCCCTGGTGTCATCTGGATTTCCAAACCAGAACAGACCACCAACGCCAAGGACGCCGTCATCGGTACCCTACGGGGCACCTTCACCTTCTAGGCGAGTCGCTAATCTAGCTTAGAATTTTAAGTTTCCTAAACCCTGCCTACGGAGGTGGGGTTTTTCCTTTAGGATGCAAAAGTTAGCTCCTTTATTTTTCTGATCCATGAAAATCGCCCACAACGTCACCGAACTGATTGGCCGCACACCTCTAGTGGAATTGAACCGCATTCCCCGGGCGGAAAATTGTCTAGCCCGCATTGTCGTCAAATTAGAAGGCATGAACCCTGCCGCCTCCGTTAAGGACCGGATTGGCGCGAATATGATTAATGAGGCCGAGCGTCAGGGTTTAATCACCCCAGGGGAAACCCTACTGGTGGAACCCACCTCCGGTAACACCGGTATCGCCCTCGCCATGGTGGCCGCCGCTAAAGGTTACCAGTTAATCTTGACCATGCCGGAAACCATGAGCCAGGAGCGCCGGGCCATGCTCCGGGCCTACGGCGCTAAATTAGAACTCACTCCCGGCGCCGAGGGGATGGGGGGCTGTATCCGTCGGGCCCAGGAACTGGCCAACACCCTGCCCAACGCCTATATGCTTCAGCAGTTTAATAACCCCGCCAACCCGGAAATTCATCGCCTGACCACCGCCGAAGAAATTTGGGAAGACACCGACGGCGCCGTCGATATCCTCATCTCCGGCGTTGGCACTGGCGGCACCCTCACCGGCGTCGCCTCGGTGCTGAAGGCCCGCAAGCCCAGTTTTCAAGTCATCGCCGTGGAACCCCAAAACAGCCCCGTTCTCTCCGGCGGCGCTCCGGGACCCCATAAAATTCAGGGCATCGGCGCCGGTTTTGTGCCGGAGGTGTTGGACGTCAGTCTCATCGACGAAGTAATTACCGTCGCCGACGAGGAGGCCATGGATTATGGGCGCCGTCTCGCTCGTCAGGAAGGCCTGCTCTCCGGGATTTCCAGCGGCGCGGCGCTCTGCGCCGCAGTTCAAGTAGCCCGGCGCCCGCAAAATAAAGACAAGTTAATTGTCATGATTCAACCCAGTTTTGGGGAGCGCTATTTGAGCACAGCCTTATTTCAAGACCTGAACCCCTAGTTCAGATATAAGCGAGGCGGCAAGAAAAATTTTGGCCCACCCCGCTTGCTACCGCCA
>JBKCES010000413.1:0-9686 GCA_046304295.1 Cyanobacteriota bacterium
GCCCCAAAGAGGGCCTCGAAAATCTGGGAGCCCGAGCGTCCCTCTAGGGGGAACACCTCCCAGAACCAAGGCGCCATCAGGGTTGACCTCCCCACCACCAGCGGGCGCCCCAGAAGGGCAAGAGTGCCAGTAAAACCCACCAATCCCCGGGGCCAAGGCGGAGTTGGTGCCATTGTACCTGATGATGGTCGGGCCGGGTAAAGCCCCTCGCGTCCATAGCTAAGGCGATTTGTTCCGCCCGTAGAAGTAGATTAGTTAAGACCTTTTCCACCACCACCAGCCAAATCTGAGCGCTCCGTTTCAGACCCAATTTTTTCCAGTTAATGGCCCGGGTGCGGATGGAGCGGGCTAGGTTTTGGATTTCCTCCAAAACGAGGGGGATAAAACGCAGGGAGAGGGTTAGGGTCAGGGTGATTTCCGTAATCGGCAGGTTAAAGCGCCGCAGGGGGGCCAGCAGTTCCTCTAGACCGGCGGTAATTTCCTCCGGTGCCGTGGTGAGCAAATACAAATTAGTGCTGTAAACCAGGGTAAAAATCAGGGTGCTAATGCGCACGCCCAACTCCAGGGAGCGCCGGGTGACGGCGATTTTGCCCTTTTCCCAGAGGACGTACTGATAGTCGCTGGCGGGGGGCAGGTTTAAGGTTTCCGGCGCCGGGAGACGGGGTTGATTGAGAACATTAAAACCGTCCGGGCTAATGGCCGTTAGCAGAAAGACTAAACCGACAAAAAAGGTGAGCCAGCCCAATTGTTGACGCCAGACCCGCCAGGGAATCCCTGCGGCCCAGGTTAAAAACATGAGCAAGAGGCTAATCCCCAAGCGCCAATAGGAATGGGCCAGGAGCGGCGCTAGCAAAAAGGTCATCAGCCACGCCAGTTTGACTCTGGGATCTAGACGGTGGAGCCAAGTGACTGGCTTTTCCAAATAGAGGCCAATGGGAAGCGACCGCAATAAATCCATAGGAGAGAGCGTAGGCAGTAGTGGCTTATTGTAGCGGCAAGCTCAGGAACCGGAATGAGGGCAAACAGGGCGGCGTTAACTACGGCCAATGCCCAGATAATGAATACCCTGGGCGCTCAACTTGGCGGGGTCGAGGAAATTACGTCCGTCAATGAGCACCGGATGGTTCATTTTTTCCGCTAATTTAGCGAAATCCAACTCCAAAAACTCCCGCCATTCCGTGACTAACACCAAGGCATCGCAACTATCCGCCAGCATTTCCGGGCTGGTTTCCATCTGCACGCCCGTTAAGCCGTGACTGAGGCCGGAGGTGGAGACAATGGGGTCGTAGGCCTTAACTTTGGCGCCAAGGTGGTTCAACTGCTCGATGATATTCAGCGCCGGCGCGTCCCGCATATCGTCGGTGTCGGGTTTAAAGGTCAGCCCCAGTAAACCGATGACCTTACCCTTGAGGATTTTTAATTCCTGTTGCAGTTTTTCCACCACAATCAGGCGCTGGCGGTTGTTGACGCTGACTACAGCGTTCAAAATTTCCGTGGTGTAGCGGTAGTCCTTGGCGGTGTGGATCAGCGCCAGAACGTCCTTGGGAAAACAGGAGCCGCCCCAACCGATGCCGGCTTGTAAAAACTTACTGCCAATGCGGGAATCCAGCCCAATGCCCTGGGCCACCTGAGTCACGTCGGCGCCAACCCGGTCGCAGATATTGGCCACTTCGTTAATAAAACTAATTTTAGTCGCCAGAAAAGCGTTAGCGGCGTATTTAATCATCTCCGCCGAACTCAGATCCGTCACCACCACCGGCACCGGCGGCAAATCGGGATGGTCGCTAAATTGGCGCTGGATCAAAGGCTCGTAGAGGCGTTCCATGAGGGTAATCGCTTCGGCGCTGTTGCCCCCCAGGACAATGCGGTCGGGATTAAAGGTGTCGTAAACTGCCGAGCCTTCCCGCAAAAATTCCGGGTTACTGACCACGTCAAATTGGGGAGAACGGGTTTTCCCTTCCTCCTGGGCCGTCTGAATGCCTTCGAGGATCAACATCCGCACCCAATCCCCGGAGCCGATGGGGACGGTGGACTTATTAACCACCACCCGATAGCGGTCGTCGTCCAAATGGAGGCCAATGCCCCGGGCCACCGCCTCCACATAGCGGGTGTCGCTTTCCCCCGTCGGCAGCGCCGGAGTGCCCACGGCGATAAAGAGAATTTCCCCCTGTCCCACGCCCTCCGCCAAATCGGCGCTGAATTCCAGGCGACCGCTCTGCATATTAGCCACCATCAACTCCGACAGCCCCGGCTCGTAGATGGGGGACTGGCCCGAGCGCATCAGTTTTATTTTTTCTTCATTATTGTCAATGCAAACGACCTGATGTCCAATCTGGGCCAGACAGACCCCGGTTACCAGACCCACATAGCCCGTACCAATGACGCAGACTCGCATAGGAGACACAAATCCCATTTGGATAGAAGAACTTGCCGGAAAATCGGCGGAACGCGCCTCTTAGCCTAGGGGAACTTGGGAGCGTTGTCAAAAAGAAAACCCAGTTTCCGGGGGAGAAAACTGAGTTCCTAAGTGCGGGCTATTTAACTTGGGCGGCCACCTTGACCACCTCGCTAAAGGCCTGGGGGTCGAGGATGGCCAACTGGGCCAGCATTTTACGATTGAGGTCGATATTGGCTTTTTTCAGTTGCCCCGTCAGTTTGCTGTAGCTCAAACCTTCCAGACGAGCGGCGGCGTTGATGCGGGTAATCCACAAGCGCCGGAAATCCCGTTTCCGTTTGCGACGGTCTCGATAGGCGTTGCGGAGCGCTTTCATCACCTGTTGGTTAGCGGTGCGGAAGAGTTTGGAGTGGGACCCCCGAAACCCTTTGGCTAACTTGAGGACTTTTTTACGTCGTTTACGGGCGACGTTGCCCCGTTTGACCCGAGTCATAGGCGTTTAGAAATGGGATAGAGGAAAGGACAGTGAAATCGGCGCCCTAGATATAGGGCAACATCAGACGGACGTTTTTCTCGTCAGCTTCGTGGACTAGGGCACTTTGGGAGAGGCGACGACGACGCTGTTCAGAACTTTTATGCTCTAAAAGGTGATTTTTAAACGCTTTCCGACGCACAATCTTCTTGCCACTGCCTGTAGGACGAAAACGCTTGGCGGCGGCTTTACGAGTTTTTAGCTTGGGCATACTCAAGTTGCGGATTTTTTCACAGCCTACTATCGTAGCATGGATTGGTTGGGGAAACCCCAGCGACTCCAAATTCGAACAGTAGCCGAAGCTAGCAAATAGTTCTCAAGAACGACTATGGCGAGCTGAAGTCAAGGAGAAGGGACGACTGCTGGCGGCTCTAGACAGAGGTCTGTCCTCATCAGCTCCCCTCGCATTTTTAACTTTGCAATGACTGCTTCAGAACAGCCAAGGCCTCTTGGTGCAAAGCGAGGTTAGACGCCGCCAAAACTTCCTTGGAGGCGGAGGTTAAAGGCTCCCCCGACCAATCCGTGATGACGGCGCCGGCGCCTTCGATAATGGGAATCAGGGCGCAGAAATCATAGAATTGTAAATCCGCTTCTAAAATAACCAGGGGAAGCGCCGACCAGCCGGAGGCCAGAGCTAAATAATTAAAGCAGTCTCCCCCAAAGGCGGAGCGCCGACACCGGCGCTGAAAAGTCTCGGCGACGTGTCTCTGTTGGGGAGTGGTAAACATCAAGGGCGTGGAGCTACAGAGACAAACATCCTCTAAGCGTCCCTGGGTTTCTCCAACATAGGGATTAACTATCGGCTCCCCTTGTAAACGGCTAACTTCCCCCCGGACGCCCTGCCAGCGCTCCCCGGTAATGGGTTGATCGGCAACGCCCAATAGGGGTTGATTGTCGGCGTTAGTTAAGCCGATTAAAACACCGAAGAGGGAAAAACCCCGAGCAAAGGAAGAGGTGCCGTCCAGGGGATCAATGACCCAGGTATAACCGCTCTGGGAAGGGCGATTTTCTCCCTCTTCCCGAATGACGCCGTCTGCGGGCAAGGTTTGCGCCAAAACCTGAATCATCGCCTCCTCCGCCTCTAGATCCGCCGCCGTGACCAGCGCCGAAATTAGGTCTTTTTTTGTTTCCGCAAACAAATGGGAGCGCCGAAACTGAGCGCGAATGGCGGTTCCAGCAACGTCGGCAAGTTGGTGGGCTAGGGTTAGGCGGCGCTGTAGGTCGTCCATAGAAGGGGGTTACAAAATGCGAAAACGCTTTCCCAGAGACCTGAGAATTATCCTTCGATTGTGCCATAGACGGCGCTGGCGGAAATTCTCGCCTATACTAAGGGCGTCCAAAATCTTGCCAGCCGGGTTATGACCTCTAAGCCCCTATGGGAAACGCTTCTGCAACCCTTTTTCCAAACCTTTCTCATTGATCAAGAGGAACTCGACATTCTCAAGGCCGAGATCGATTGGCCCGCAGGTTTGACGGACTTCGGCGCCGGGGAGAACCAGTACCCGGACTACTACAGCGGCTCTAATTTCCACGGTATCGAAGGGGGTTACCTCACCCAATCCGCCGCCCTGACCTATGATCCGATTACCCGCTACGTCCTCCCACCTAACGAAGATTGGGTTAGACAAGGCTTAATGGATCGCATTGGCGGCGCTCCCCGACGAATTTTAGATCTGGGTTGCGGCACCGGAACCCAGACCCGAATGCTAAAAAAAGCTTTTCCCCAGGCGGAAGTGACGGGGCTGGATCTGTCCCCCTATATGCTCACCTTTGCGCGCCATCAGGCCGCTCGGGAGGGGTTAAGCCTTCAGTGGCGCCAGGGCCGGGCGGAAAAAACGCCCTTCGGTGCTGAATCTTTTGATCTCATCACCGCGGCGCTCCTTTTCCATGAAACGCCCCCTGCCATTACCGAGGCCATTCTCAAAGAAGCCTTTCGTTTACTCAAGCCGGGGGGGCAAATCCTGATTCTCGACGGCAACCAACAAACCCTGCGCCGGAGCGCCTGGCTGACGCGAATTTTTGAGGAACCCTACATCCAAGATTACGCCCAGGGGGATTTGCTCTGTTGGCTCCGTAACGCCAACTTTGAAGCCGCCGCGACCCATGACCATTGGCAAATTCATCAAGTGACGGAAGCCCATAAACCCCAGCCCATCGTTTCTACCCCGACCCGGTGCCAAGAGTTCGCCTGGGCGGGGGGATCCTTAGGCGCGTAGCGGTCTAGGAACGGCGCTGGGGGTTTCGGTAGAGTAATCTGTAGAGTAAAGAAAGCGCCGTTGCCACTGAATTTGTTTAATGCTTAGCCAATTTCGTTCTCGTTATCCTCAAGGCAGTTTGACCAGCGATCTCCTCGAAATTGATCGCGGTTTGTATCTCGTCAAAGTCACCGTTCAAGTAAAGGGAATTGTTCTCGCCACCGGACTGGCCGCCCAGCCCAGTCTGGAAAGCGCCGAAGATCTGGCCCGGTCTCGGGCGTTGATGACCCTAAATTTAGAGATTACGCCCGAAATCCCAGCCAATCCTCTCCCCGAGCCGCCAACCCAAACCGCGCCGACCGTGGAAGAGCCTTCTGGGCCCCCAACGGCCCCGGAAGGTATCTCTCTGCCGCCGGAACCCGAGACCCAACCCCTGCCTCCGCCCCCAGAAACAACACTCCCCGAAGTCCTAACCCCGCCGACTCCCGAGCCGGACACCGCACCCTTGGTCGCCGAAGAGTCACCTCTGCCGCTCCCGGATCCCCAACCCAAAACGAAAACCAAGAAAAAAGACCCCATTCCAGAGGTCTTTCCCGAGCCGGAACCCATCCTCGAACTCACCCCGCCCCCGGAGGAGAGCAACGGCGGCAACAGCCACAGCACCGAGACAGACTCCCCTTTACCCCTGATGACCTGGGCGGCGCCGGAAGCGGAAATTGGACTAGAGGCGCCGGACATCATTCCAGAACCGGCGGAAGTTGGGGAAACCTTAGATTTTGCCGACATTATTGCCCGGAGCAATATCGAGTTAAAACGACTCGGTTGGACCAGCGAGCAGGGACGCAATTACCTCTTACAAACCTATGGTAAGCGCTCCCGTCAACTGCTCTCCGACGAGGAACTCTTAGAGTTCGTCCAATACTTAGAAAGTCTGCCCAACCCCTAAACAGAGGAGCCGTTTGGGGAGAGTCCAATGGCACTATCTCAACTCTCCCCTTTTTGTATCGGATTTGTTACTCTAGCGAGACGCCTGAGCTGTAATTTGGGGGCGCTCCACACCGGCGATGGCCTGATTGCGCAGGAGATTATCCAGCGCCATTTGTAGGTGCGGTCCGGCATCCACTGCTACCCAGCCCTGGGGGGTCAGGTGACGCCATTCAAAGTGGAGGTGGGGCCCGGTGGAATAACCGGTGCTACCGATGCGACCGATGATTTCTCCCTGTTGGACTTCCTGACCGGGTTGGACAAAAATCTCCGAGAGGTGAGCATAGCGAGATTCCTGGGTTCCTTCCAGATGACGAATTACCACCATCAAACCGTAACCCCCCGACCAATCCGCGAGGGAAACCTGACCGGAATAGGCCGCGACCACCGGAGTGCCGAGGGGAGCGCCGATATCGGTGC
The DNA here is from genome assembly GCA_046304295.1 of Cyanobacteriota bacterium. Classification (GTDB taxonomy): domain Bacteria; phylum Cyanobacteriota; class Cyanobacteriia; order Cyanobacteriales; family Microcystaceae; genus Synechocystis. The sequence continues at coordinate 6,527 of JBKCES010000413.1, forward strand.
CCTGGTGCATCCGACTGGTTCCGCTAATGGGATGAATACGCCAGCCAAAATTAGAGGTAATGGATGCCGCCTGGGCGACGGGGAACATTAAATCGGTGTTTTGCCCTTGGGTGGGTTGAGGCGCGGTCTGGTAAAGCCGAGTGGCGCGACTGTAGTCCGGCAAAGGTGCCAGGGCAATGCGAATACCCCGCTGGGCCATGGGCGCCAGGCTAAACACTTCTCCGGCGGGCCCGTCGTTGGTCCGGAGCGCCGAGGGACGGTAGCGGTGAGTTCCCAAGTTTAGGGGTTTGAGGGGAGAAGAGGAGGGGGGGGCTCGGGTAATTAAACTACGGGGTGAAACCGGAGGCCGGGGCGCCAGACGCGGAGCCCGGGGAGCCAGTTGGGGCGCGGCTTGAGCGGCGACCGCAGGGCGAGAGCGCCGTTCGGAAAAGACGACTTCGGGTGCCACTTCTAACTTTTGCGGCTCGGTTCTGACAAAGGAACTGGGGTCGATATATTGATTTTTTCCTTGAATGACTTCGCGAACCGGCGCTTCTAAGGAAATTTTCGGCGCCGCTAGGGGGGCGATGGGAGCTGGAGCGGCGACAGTCGGCTGAGCCTCCGCCCTAGGCGCTTCAACCGGCGCAGTGGGGGCCGGGGCATCGGGAATTGTTAGGGTTTCTTCGGTCGATGCGGGCAGACTCCAGGCACCGACGCCAGCGGCGAGAACGCCGCTGAGCAAACGCCGGGACTGTCGTTGGAGAGCCTTCCGGCTGAATGATTGGCCCATTGCGGACACCATAACCACATCCTCACTCGAAAAACAAAGGTGACAAGGCGAAACTGTAACTGATTGTAAAGGCTTGAGTCTCCCTAACGAAACGCCAGAGCTTAAAACTGGGCTTTCTTGCGCAGGAGTTCGCCGATAGTTAAGCCAATTTGGGAGTGACCGTCAAAGACGGTGCCCGCTTCGCCATTTTGAAAAGTGACTTCCGCCAGGTGGTAGCCGTCCTCCGGTAGGGGCACATAGCCCACCTTGGCCACGGTTTCCGGCGCTGTTTTGAGATAGAACTCAACAAAATCCCGTAAATTATCGTTATTCTGGGCCGCAGCGAGGTTGACGTAGATAAACAACGGTCGGGAGAGGGGTTGATAGGTGGCCTTTTCCACATTCTCCTTCGTCGGCGCAACGGGGCCGGCGCCGTTGTCGATGGGAACGGCTTTGAGTTGTTTAGCGTTTTGCTCGTAGTAAGCCAAGCCAAAGTAACCCAGAGCGTTGGGATTTTGCTCGACGACCTGAACGGTAATGCCGTCGTCTTCGGTTTTCAGGTAATCGGAACGACTGGCGCCGGCCTGGCCCACAATGGCTTCGGTAAAGTAGTCAAAGGTGCCGGAATCGCCGCCGGGGCCCACTAAACGTAGGGGTTGGTCGGGAAAAGCGGGGTTAACCTGATTCCATTTCATCACTTTGCCCTGGGCGCCGGGTTCCCACAGGGTTTTCAACTCCGCCACCGTCAGGCTGTTAACGGCGCTGTTTTGGGGATTGACCACCACCGTCAGGGCGTCGAAGGCGATGGGCAGTTCGAGGAAACGCACTTCGTTTTGGTTGCAGAGGTTAATTTCTTCCCGATTAATGGGGCGAGAGGCGTTGCTGATTTGGGTCTTGCCTTCGCAGAATTGGCGGAAGCCCCCGGTGGTGCCGGAAAAGTTAATTTGAATGGGCGGAGCCTTCGGCGCCGATTGCTGATACTGCTCCAACACCGCTTTACTGATGGGATAGACCGTGCTGGAGCCGTCGATGCTGAAGGGTTCCTGGGGGGATTGACCGCAGGCTCCCAAGCCTACTGCCAGAGCCATCAGGGCCAAGCCCTGACCACCGGTTTGATAAACTCTAGAAGTTAGAGAAATAGGCATAGAAGTTAGTTTGGATTAAGTTCGCCATAGGGCCTCAATTATTCCAAACAAACTTGATTGGGTGGGTTAACGGGAGATTAAGCTCCCTGAAACGCCCTCGGAGCTACCCCTGTTCCCCTTCGCAGAGTAAGCACAGATCCGCCGCTAGCGCCCGGTCTTCGCGATTTAATTCGGCGATGGCCTTTTGCATGATCTCAGGCAGACTTAAACCCCCTTCCGCTTGACGAAGCCAGCGTTGGGCGGCGTTGCCCTCCCGGAGCCAGCGCCGCAGGGGGGAGAGAAAACAACTAAAGCCGCTGGTTTTGGCGACGGGATACACGTCTTCGTAGAGGGCTTCCACCCAGTTTTGAGCTAGGATCGGCTCTCCGTTTCGCCAATGATGGAGGGTGGCGTCTAAACTTTGGCGGGCGGCGGCCTGTTCGTTCCTCTCCGTTAAAACCGCCAACTCCGAGGGCGTTAGGGAGCTTTGTTGGAGGGGATCGAGGGTGGGGTCTTGGCTCAGTTGTAAAATACGGGCTTCTAGAAAAGCGATGATGGCCAACAGCGCTAGGGGTTCGGCCACCAAATCGCAAATTCTCAGTTCCAGGCGGTTGAGGTTATAGGGACGATTTTCCCCGTTAGGACGCACGGACGACCAGAGGTGGCGCACATTTTGCATGGTTCCCAAGACTAACTGGGCCTCCGTCCACTGAATAAAATGACGATGACTGGTAAAGAAGGGAACCTCTGGGGGAGTCTGGGGAAACAGCCGCCAGCGGGTCGAATGGGCACCGGTGATTTTGCCGTTAAAAAAGGGAGAGGCGGCGCTGAGCGCAAGGTAAAGAGGTGCTTCCACGCGGATTAGACGACAGGCCCTCATCAATAATTCAGGATCGCTGATACCGATATTAATGTGGACGCTGGCGGTGACCACGTCAGTCCCGTAGGTCTTCTCAATATATTCGTGGTAAGGATTGAGGGGATCGGAGCGGTAAAAGCGGTCGGCGCCGCCCAGAGAAAGACAACTGCCGGGAATGAGGGTATAGTCCCCTTGACGGCGGAGGTAGTCCCGCAAACGCAGACGGGGACGCAGAATCGCGCAGAGGAGCCGGTCGTAATTGGCTAAGGGCGCCGTGGTGTATTCCACATTGCGGCTATCGGGTTCCCGCACAAATCCCGAGAGGTCCCGCACAATCCGGTCGGAAAGACCAATAATCTCCCCCTGAGGGGTGCCGGTATAAATCTCAATCTCAACGCCCTTGGTCAATAGCACTGAGTTCTCCTCCCT
>JBKCES010000414.1:0-3129 GCA_046304295.1 Cyanobacteriota bacterium
GGGCAATACCCACCAAACTGGCTAGCTTTTTAACCGGGAGTTCTCCCAGTTCCGGTAGCATCGAGAGGAGCACTAGGGCCGTTACCCGTCCTACTCCCGGCACGCTGGTCAGCAACGTGTATTGCTGGTTCCACTCTTCTCGCTTTTTCCTGAGCTGGTCTATTTCCTGCTCCAGCTCTTTGAGCCTTGCCTTGAGCCACTCGATATGGTTCTCAATATCCGTCTTCGCCCGACTATTGCGGACGCTATGACGACGGCGCTCTTCGCTGTTGAGCATTTCCACGAGCTGGGCCCGCCGACTCACCAAGTCGGATAACTCCGTTCCCAAGCGATTTTCCGAGTTCCTGAAGTTGAGATGAGTGACGACCTTGACTAAATCTCGGTCTTGATGACCCGGGTGATCACGGTCTGTCACTCACCCTCTAAGATACAAGGGAGATCAAACCCACAACTTAGGTCTTTAGCCAACTCGGTTAAAACTGGGGGATTCTGGGGGATTTTGCTATCCTTCGGCGTTGCTCAGCGCCATCCATTTTGTATGATTCACTAAACTAAGGTCACATCAGCGCCGGGGGGACACCGTGGGGGTCTTTGAGGAAGTCAGTCAATTTTTGGAAACCCGTCTGGAGGAGTTTCTCAAGCAAAATCCCCAGTTGGAGCTTCAGGTTCTGCTGGATCAGCTCCAGAGTCAGGAGCAGGAAACCCGGCGCTTGGTTCTCACCTTGGAAAACCAACAGGCGCAGGAGGAAGCGGAGTTGCTGACCCTCGCCCAGGATATTCAACTCTGGCACGGTCGCATTGAGAAAGCGCAGAAAGCCCAGCGCCCGGATTTGGCCAGCGCCGCCCGGGAGCGGGAGGCTCAGCTTTTGGGTCAGGGTAATCAACTCTGGAGCCGGCGCCTCCAGACTCTAGAGCGTTTAAAACAGGCCCAGGGGTTAATTCCCCAGATTCAACGGCGCCGTCAGGAAGTCCAGCAACAAATCGACAGCCTGAAACAAGCTCCGCCTCAACCCGCTCAACCGAAAGCGAAGACACCCGCCCCGGAACAAAGCTACAAGCGCGGCGCCGATCCCCTCGACGCCGAATTTCAACGCTGGGAGCTAGAAGACGAGCTAAACCGCCTCAAACGTAACCTTTAACAAAAACAAAGTCTGTGAGGAACTGAGCGGCGCTTTTTCGCTACCCTAGTGATTAAGATCACTCCTTATGTGCCCATGCAGTCCCTAGAAGACCTTTTGAGGGCCCTGCCCCGCTGTCAGCGACTGTGGGAGCAGTTAGACGCGCTCCTGGCGACGGCGCCGGTGGTAGATAACGCCTATTTTTTACAATCCTTTCAGTCCCAGGGGTGGGAAGAGCGCCTGAATCAGGCTCAGATTTTGGATTGGCGAGACCCGGAAAATTTAACCACCCAGTTAACGGCGCTGAAGGACTCGGAGAGCCAACAATTACTGATCATTGGACTGGAAAGCGACCCCTTGCCCCAACAGGCGCTGACTCAGTTGGCTTTATTAAAAGAGCAAATTTACCCAAACCGGCCCTTTCATTGGTTAGTGGTTGTTCCGCCGTCCCTCGGGGGAGAATTTCAGGGTCTGCTCTCTTTTTTAGACGGCAAAAGTTATTGGTTTGATTTTTGTTGTCAGCCGGAGGAATGGGGCCCTTTTTTAGAGGAATGGGTCGGAGAGTTTTGGCTCCGGGGTCTGCCTTGGCAAGAGACCCAGCGGCTAGCAGACTTTCAAGGGTTGATGGAACCCCTCATCGAACAGGTCAATATCTTTTGGGAAACCCTATCGCCTCTAGACCGAGCTAGGTGGAACCTCCTGCGGGGTCTCTATCAGGAAAGTCTGTTTCTACAAAGCCCTCCCAACCCAGAAATGGCACTACAACGGGCCCTAGACCGTTATCAGGACAGTTGGCGCTACTGGCGGGAACAGGGGGAGGGACTGCAAACCCTCTGGCTGGGTCTGCGGTTGGTTTATGTCCACCTTCTCCTCATCGCCCAGGGCAGTCTCGATAAAGCCCGAGTTTTTGAAGAAATACAGGGCTATCTTAAAGAAAGCTTTCAGCGTCTAAAAGACCGGCAAGGACGGGATTTTCGGAGCGATTCCTTAGAACTCTGGGGCATGGTTCTACGAGAGTTGGAAAATTGGGAAGCCCTGCGTTCTCTGGCGGAACTCTATTTAGTTTTTCTCTACCAACTGTCTCCGGCGGATTCCTCTGGGGAAGCCACGGAACCGAGTTGGAGTCAGCCTCAACTACACACCTATATCGCCGCCACCTACGGATTATTAACGGAAGCTCTGATCGAGCAGTGGCGTTTTGACGAGGCTAAGGAAGCCATTAAGCGGGCGTTTGAAAACTACGCGACTCAAAGCGAGTTTCCCAACCTAGAGCCTTGGCTCTATTACCTGCTGGGGCGCTGTCTGTTGGGGCAGGATTTTCTCGACCGGGCCTACAACGCCTTTCACTACGCCCTGCAAAAGTTTTCCCCCCGGGCTAATCCCCGGCTCTACCAGACGATTTTGGTGGAACTGCGGGAATGTTGCTACCAACAACAGTTGTGGGAAGAGGCTCTGAAAATAGACCGGGACTATCAGGCTTGGGACTATTTACTAGGGCGCCGGGACTGCGTTGGCGCTCAGCCTCTTCCTTGTTTGCCTGACCAACGAAGCGGCCACTGCCTCGCCCATTTAGGCGTTCTTTTTTTCCTCGGCCCCTGTCCCTTTTATCAGTTATCAGCTATCAGTTATCAGTTATCAGGCATCAAGGATCAGGAAGTAGGAATTGGCAATCAAGAACTAAACAGTTCCCTGTTAACGTCTAACCGTTCACTGCTCACTGATAACTGCTCACTGCTCACTGTCTGGCTCACCGCCCTGAGAGAGGCTTTAAAAATGGCGCCCTTGGCGCTGGTGGTGGGGGAGCCGGGAATGGGGAAACGCTCTCTGCTCAATTTAGTGGCGCAACCGGCGCTGAGCGCCGTGGTTCTCAATCATCCCCAGGAGGGGCCGCCTCCGGACGGGCCCAACACGGCGATTCTGGGGGGGAATCTGGGGGATTTTTTCAGCGCCGAGGCTGGAGAAACGTTTTGGCCGCCACTGCTGGAGCGGTTAGAACAGGGGGGCTTAACTC
>JBKCES010000415.1:0-6239 GCA_046304295.1 Cyanobacteriota bacterium
GAGCTTCACAGGGGTTTAATCCCAGACGACAGCGCAGTTCTTCCCGAGTTAAGGACACGAAAATTCCCGTTACTGACAGGGTTAGGGCCAATAAACTGACAAAATGCTTCATCTCTACCGGGCGGGGTCAAATAACCCGACTGTTTCTGAAATTAGGTGCTCTCCCCCAGCGCCTGTTGTAAACGGGTCTGGTCCCATTGGGCTTGATTTAACAGAAGCCAAGACTGGATTAAATCCGGCCCCTGAATTGTGCCCATCAGCCCGGCCCGCAGGGATTTCATGACGATGCCTTTTTTCACCCCGAGGGCTTTAGTCAGTTCGTTAATTTTGCCCTTGGCGCTCTCCGCTGTCAGGGTTTCCCCCGTTTGAAGCCAGTCTAAAACGGTTTGAAGAACAGCTCCGGCGCCGGGTTGTCGCAGTTGGGCTAGGGCTGATTCGTCCAGTTCAATTTTATTGCCCCAGAGCAAACGACTTTCCCCGACCCCGTCCGTTAAGCGAGTCAAGCTCGGGCCGACTAATGCCGCCAAGGCTTCTAGCCAGGGACGCTCCGCGGTGTCCGTCGGATACCCCGCCTCTTGCCAGTAGGGTAGGAGCAGATCGACTAACTCCCCCGGCGCTAGACGGTGGAGGTACTGACTGTTGATCCAGTCCAACTTATCCCAGTCAAACTTGGCCCCTGCCTTATTAACCCGCTCTAGGCTAAAGTGTTGAGCCGCCTCCCCTAGGCTAAAAATTTCCTCCGTGGAATCCGGCGGAGTCCAGCCCAGTAGGGTCATGTAATTGGCCAGCGCCTGGGGCAGGAAACCCAGTTGCCGAAACTCGTCGATGGAGGTGACTCCGTCCCGTTTGGAGAGTTTTTTCCCCTCCGGGTTCAAAATCAAGGGGGTGTGGGCAAAGTCAGGGATAACGGAGTCTAGGGCTTCGTAGAGGAGGATTTGTTTGGCGGTGTTAGCAATATGGTCTTCCCCGCGGATGACGTGGGTAATGCCCATCTCAATATCGTCCACCACCACCGCCAGGTTATACAGGGGCTGGCCAAAGGGTTCGTCTGGGGTCTCCGAGCGTCGAGCGATGACCATATCGCCCCCCAGGTCGCTTCCCTGCCATTCCACTAACCCCCGCACCTGATCCTGCCAAGTAATCCGGCGCTGGTCGTCAATCCGAAAACGAATCACCGGTCGGCGCCCTTCGGCTTGGAAGGCGGCTTCTTGTTCCGGGGTTAAGTCCCGGTGGCGGTTGTCGTAGCGCGGCGCTTGTCCCTGGGCCTTCTGGCGCTCCCGCAGGGCCTCCAGTTCCTCGGGGGAGCAGTAACACCGATAGGCCAAGCGCTGGTCTAGAAGTTTTTGGATAGCTTGGCGATACTGTGCCAAACGCTGGGTCTGGAAAAAGGGCCCCTCGTCCCAGTTCAGCCCGAGCCAGGCGAGGCCTTTTTGAATATTTTCCGTAAATTCCGGTCGAGACCGCTCCAAGTCCGTGTCTTCGATACGAAGGATGAATTTCCCCCCGTGACGGCGGGCGTAGAGCCAATTAAAAACCGCCGTGCGGGCGGTGCCAATGTGTAGGTTGCCGGTGGGGCTGGGGGCGATGCGAACGCGGACGCTCACGCGACTTTCTCCTCAACAGAACGGGTTGGATGGGGGTGGAGGGACTTGAACCCTCACGACTTTTAAGGTCAACGGATTTTAAGTCCGCAGCGTCTACCATTCCGCCACACCCCCAACGGGCTTGATGCGCAGTTTTTCATCCTAGCACAAGGGAGGTGTTAGCGCCGACGCCACCAGGCGCTGACAGCGAGGATTAAACCGCCTAGGGGCACGATCACCCAGGAGAGCCAACCCAAAAGACTGGCCTGGAGGGGGGTTAAATTCAGGCGCCGGTTGGCGGGATCTTTGGGGCGAATGGAGAGGGGTTCCCGGTTGTCGCTGGCGAGCCATTGGACGGAGTTGAGGAAGAGGTCGCCGTTGAGTTGTTCGTTAAACCATTCGTTGCTGGCGAAGAGGCTGTTGCCGATAAGGACGAGTTTGGCGGGTTTGGAGCCAGAGCGTTCGAGGGCGACGGCGAGGTCGAAGGGGCCCTGTAAATCTTGTTTGGGATCGAGGGCGGCAAGATCTTCGGTGAGTTCCCGTTTGGCGACCATTTTTTCCGAGGCTTCGAGGAGGGTGACGGCTTGGACGTTGGGAACGGGGGTGGTGGCGACGGGTCGAGAGAGGGGCAGGATGGTTAAGCCCTGAGCGAAGTCCTGGGTGATGGGATGCTCGCCGTAACGGTTCACCAACAGCGCCGCGGGGCCGAGACCCACCACAGCGCCGGCGCCGGAGAGATCCACGGCGATACGGGGGTCAAGGCGGGCGCCCCAGGGTTTTAAAAAGGAGTCTAATCCTGTATCGACTTCCGGGGAGACCATGAGTAGAACACTGCCACCCTGGTTGGAGTAGGTTTGCAAACTCTGGACTTCGGCGGGTAGGAGGGGACGCTGGGGCCCGGCCACAATGACCACGTTGGTCTCCGGGGGAATAGCTCGGGTTTCTACCAGGTTGAGGGGGTTAATTTTAAAGCCTTTGTTTTCTAAGGCGCCGACCGCTTCCGAAAGCCCTTCCTTGGCGGTGGAGAGTGGCGCTTCGCCGTGGCCCTGGAGGAAATAGGCCTGAAGGGGACGATCCCGACGCAGTTTTTCGAGGGTATTGGTGAGCTTGCTCTCGGAGAGGGGTTCTCTCTGCTGGAAGTTAATCAGGGTTTGCACCTGTTGTTTCTTGTCTCCAGATTCCGCGAAGACTTCCCCCTGGGCCTTGACGCCAAATCTCTGCACCAAGGCGGGATTCTGATCCGGGTCCACAAACTCGTAGGTTAATTGCCCGTTGAGGCGCTGGTAATTTTGCAAGAGGGCCCGGTCGCCTTCGCTGGGTTGGCTATCAAAGATCCAGATTTTTACCGGTTTCTCCAACTGAGCCACCAGGGTCTGGGTCTGGGGGGAGAGGGTAAAGCGTTGATTCTCTGTCAGGTCTATGGTGTAGGCGTAGCGCAGGGCCAGGAGGTTTATAGCCGCTACAACCACCAGCGCCGCCAGGGTGGTGACGGTCACGTTGGCACCAACTCGGGCGGAGCGCCGGGAGCCAAAAGCAGGGTTCATCAGGACGGAAGTCACCAGCCAGACCAAGAGGAGCAGGAGACCCAAGCCCACAATGCCCTGATATAAAAGGGGCCATTGACCCGTTGCTAAACCGGCGCCAAGACCGGCCACCAACAGCGCCAAACCGGGGAGGTAGAGATGTTTTAAATACCGCCAAGAAGAATCTTGGAAAAGTCGAGCCATAGCGCGGGGGGCAAGGGAATAATCTCAGATGGGCATTATTTTAGAACCGGGAGCACCATTCTCAAAGTTTCCGGCCCCTGGGTGACTGGGCCGATGTAAGGATAAACCGGCACAACTCCCATCGTTCCGACCGTGTAATATTTGGGCTGTTCTCTATAATAATGGGGTAACAACGCTAGAAACCAGATAGGACTAACCCCCCGGTCTAGCGCTATCTAGGGGAGATGGGGGTGCCCATTCATCTACCCGTTTAATTATCCTACCTCTGCGGGAAATCGATTTTCTATGACTGTCTCTACACCTTCCCCCCCATCTCTGGAAATTACGCCGGCGGCGCTGAGTCTGATTGCGGATTTTTTCAAAGTCCTCTCGGAAGTGAGTCGTCTGGAAATTGTCTGCGCTCTGAAAAACGGCCCCCTGAGCGTGAGCGAAATCATCGAAGCGACGGGGTTGGGGCAAGCTAACGTCTCCAAACATCTGAAGTTATTGACCAGCGCCGGGTTCCTCAGCCGCAGTCAACAGGGCATTTACGTGATTTACCGCATCGCCAATCCCGTGATTTTTCCCCTCTGCGATCTCGTCTGCAATTCTCTACTGGAACAACTGCAACGACAAAATCAGATTCTCAGTCCTTTGCAAGGGGGCGGCGACGAAGGGGAATTATTCTAAGACCCAGGGGTCAGGTCAACTGCGTCGGAGCAAAACGGAGAGCGCCCCAGGCGCCCTAGACTAATTGTCGCTATCCTAAGCGAAACGACCCTAACCCTGATCTCCGTTCTGTTTCTGGCGGCCTCGCGTTTGTTCCTATCATGCAGTCGATTTTGCCCAACCTACTGACGATGATCCATCGTTGGTGGTCAGAGTTTAACCTCCAGACTCGCTTAATGGCGGCGGCGACCCTTGTGGTGTCTCTGCTGATGAGCAGTCTGACTTTTTGGGCCGTGAATACCATCCAGCGCCAAGCCCAGATGATCGACACCCGCTTTGGCAGGGATTTGGGTCTCCTGCTGGCGGCCAACGTCGCACCGATGGTGGCGGACAATAACCTGACGGAGGTGGCCCGTTTTTCCACCCGCTTCTATGAGAGCACGTCCAATATTCGCTACATGATCTACGCCGACGAGGCGGGCAATATTTTCTTCGGGGTGCCCTTTTCGGAAATGGCGCCGGAAAATCCCCTGACCCTGGAGCGCCATCTGGAACTACCGACGGCGGCCTTTAGCCCTACGGATTTACCCCTAGTACGGCAACACCTGACGCCCAATGGGGAAGTGACAGACGTCTTTGTGCCCCTCTATCAGGGACAAAATTACCTCGGGGTCTTGGCGCTGGGCATCAATCCCAACCCGGCGGTAGTCAACTCCTCCAACTTGACCCGAGACGTCACCATCGCGGTCTTTATTTCCATCTGGGTGATGGTCATTCTCGGCGCCGTCTTTAACGCCCTCACCATTACTCAGCCCATTAAAGAATTACTGGTGGGGGTTAAAAATATCGCCAAGGGCAACTTTCAACAACGGATTAGTTTACCCTTTGGGGGGGAATTGGGGGAACTAATCGTCAGTTTTAACGAAATGGCCGAGCGCCTGGAAAGTTACGAAGCCCAAAATATTGAAGAGATGACAGCGGAAAAAGCCAAATTAGACACCCTCGTTTCCACCATCGCCGACGGCGCCGTTTTAGTGGACACCAATTTACGACTTCTGCTCGTCAATCCCACCGCCCGGCGCCTCTTCGCCTGGGAAGGGCAAGAGATTAGCGGCAAAAATTTACTAGAGTATTTACCCCAGGAAATCACCGCTCAACTGACCCAGCCCCTGCGGGAAATGACCCAGGACGACGGTGTCGCCGGGGAACACAACTTCGCCCCGGAAGAATTTCGTCTGACCCTCACCCAACCCATTCCCCGCACGGTGCGCTTAATGTTGACCCAGGTTTTTGACCAATCCCGAGAGACCCTCAAAGGGATTGTAATGACGGTGCAGGATATTACCCGAGAAGTGGAGTTGAACGAAGCCAAAAGTCAATTTATTAGCAACGTTTCCCACGAATTAAGAACGCCGTTATTTAACATTAAATCCTTTATCGAAACCCTCTGCGAATTTGGGGAAGACCTGAGCGAGGGCGAGCGCCGGGAATTTTTGGAAACCGCCAACAACGAGACGGATCGTCTCAGTCGCTTAGTTAACGACGTCCTCGATCTCTCCCGCTTGGAATCCGCTAAAACCTATCAGTTTGACGCAGTGGAACTTCATCCTCTGATTGAGCAAAGTTTAAGAAGTTACCAACTCACCGCCAAGGATAAGGGCATTCAACTGGCTCAAGATTTGGAAGGGAACCTACCGCCGGTTTTAGGACACTATGATTTACTCCTACAAGTGATGACCAATCTAGTGGGCAACGCCCTCAAGTTCACTTCCGCCGGGGGCAAAATCCTGATTCGGGCCTACGCGCTAGAGCCTCATGCCGACGCGCCAGATCCCTTGGTCCGCATCGAAGTGGCGGATACGGGCATCGGCATTGATGCGGAAGATCAGGCCTCCATTTTTGAGCGTTTTTACCGGGTGGAAAACCGGGTACATACTTTGGAAGGGACGGGTTTGGGGTTATCCATTGTCAAAAATATCGTCCAGAAACACCATAGCCAGATCCATCTGGTGAGCGAGGTGGGAACCGGCACCACTTTTTGGTTTGACCTAGCTGTCTATGACAGCGCACATCTGACCCAACCGGCGCTTAGCTCGATCAGTATGGCGGGGATTGGCCTCTAAAGAGGGCGAGGGAAGATAAAACGTAACCGTTCAGGGGGGTATCCAAACTTTGTAAGCTATAAGATTAGACGATTTCGGTATTGAAAATGCCGGTTTTTGATTATTTTAGGTTTTCTCTTAATAATGAAAATCCCAATTCCCGGCTCACAACCCCCATT
>JBKCES010000416.1:0-4017 GCA_046304295.1 Cyanobacteriota bacterium
AATTCTTCGGGAAATGGAACCAAGAAATTACCGTGACCTAGTGAGCGCCATTCAAGAAGCATTTAAAAGGATTACCTTGAAGGATATCCACAATTTTTTCACTCATTGTTGCTACTGTCGCACTGATTTTGTAGAGCAATAAAGTTTACGCGTATGTATCTCAGCCACCTGAATACCGCTATAGGGACAATTCCAGTCGGCAACTTCTTCGTCTAAGTTGATTTTCATTGCTTTGGAGCCTTTTCTCTTAACTGAGGGAGGGCGCTTTTTTATAACCCTGCTACAATAGCGACAACGTCCCGAATTTAAAACTGCATAGAGAAAGGTGTCTAGATTATGCAAATTGCTGATAAAAGTCTCTTATCAAGAATTACCTCCAATCCCCAAATACTCACCGGCAAGCCAGTCATCCGAGATTTGAGAATTCCCGTAGATCTAATTTTAGAACTCTTGGCTAAAGGCGCTTCATTTGCGGAGATCTTAGAAGACTATCCCGACTTAGAACCAGCGGACATCCAAGCCGCTTTATTTTACACCTATCATCTTGTCACTCTTGAACATCACGTTCATCCTGCCTCTCCGATAACTTAATCAATGGCCATGAAATTTCTATTAGACGTTAACGCCAGCAGCGCCGTCTCTGAGTATCTACAAAATTTGGGGAATGACGTTTTATCAGTACGAAATGTCGATCCCCAAATGAGTGATACCAAAATTCTTGAGTGGGCACATCGAGACCGGAGAATCATTATCACAACAGACTTAGATTTTGAACAACTCATTTGGCAAAATAACATTTCCCATTGTGGCCTATTAAGACTTAGCGGTCACATCGAGGTTGTAAATTGTCCCTCTGCTCAAAGCCTTTGCCCGTAAGGGTTCGGGGATTTAAAATTTTACAACTCACTTGTGACTGCTATTGAAAAATCTCCCTCGCTCCAAAAGGTTAGTATTGCTTGCTAAAGTTCTTAGTGAAGATAGCTCAGTCTTAGAGCAAGGAGCCGTAGTCATTGCTACACAAGAAAAAATCCGTATTCGCCAGTTTTAATACCGAACCCGATGAAACCATGGGTTTTCGGATGTTGGACTATCGAGTCTGGGTTCATCGGCGCTTTCCCAATTGGCCGATAACTTCATCCTCCAACTCGGCGCTGACGGTCAAACCGATAAAAACAGCGCCGCGTCCGAAGTTGGAGACATCCTCACTCAATGGCGGCACGCGTTACGCGCCCTTCGCCATCGCCAACGGCGGCTAAAGTTGCGGTTGGAAGAAGAGGCGCTGATTTGAGAGCCTTCCGTTTGTCGAGATTCATGGCTAGGAACATGGAGCGCCGCACTTGCCGCCATTCAAAGCCCGCGGCTTAGACAATTTGATCCAAACCCAACGCCTCCACTTGGAGCTTGACCTGCTCCGAGCCGGGCACAATAAGGGCCAAAACCTGCGGCGCTTTTGGAAAAATAGACTACATTTTGAGTACCCCCAGCGCCCTCTGGGGAATTTGGAGATTTATCTAGGACAACCTCTATGACTTCCCTTGCTTTTCCCGTGTCCGACTTAATCGCAGGCTATGTCACCTTTTTCGACGCCGACGCCGATACCTTTGGCTTAAAAACCTCCGACGGTCGGGAGTTCAAAGCTAAAATCAGCGCTATGGCCTACGCCAAAATTATCCAAAATTTTGAGGAGGGTTACCCTGACGCCACCGGGAGTCTCCGTTCGATGCTCACGCCGGGGCGCTACCTCTTTACCTACGGCGTTTTTTACCCGGACAGCGAATTTTTTGATGTCAAACAAATCGTCTTTGCCGGTCGGGGGCCCCAGGACTACGTTTTTGAGAAACAAAACTGGTGGATTCAGCAGATTAACGCCCTGGGCAAATTTTATCTCAAGGCCCAATTCGGCGCCGGGCCGGTGGACTACCGCAACTACCGCACCAATATTTCCCTAACGGGGGAGCGGTCGGAGGTGAATTTCCGTCAGGAAACCGACACCATTTCCCGCCTTGTCTATGGTTTCGCCACCGCCTTTTTGATGACCGGGGACGACCGCTTCCTGGAAGGCGCCGAAAAGGGGACGGAGTACCTACGGGAGCACATGCGCTTTGTGGATGCGGACGAAGGCATCGTCTATTGGTACCACGGCATCGACGTCAACGGCGACCGGGAGGAAAAAATCTTCGCCTCGGAATTTGGCGACGACTACTACGCCATTCCCGCCTATGAGCAAATCTACGCCCTGGCAGGGCCGATCCAGACCTACCGATGCACCGGCGACCGCCGTATCCTCGACGACGCCGAAAAGACCATTAAGCTCTTTAACGACTTTCTTTTAGATAAATCCGACTACGGCGGCTACTTTTCCCACCTCGACCCCATTACCCTCGACCCCCTCAGCGATTCTCTCGGGGACAATAAGGGCAAGAAGAACTGGAACTCCGTGGGAGACCACGCGCCGGCTTACTTGATTAACCTTTGGCTAGCCACCGGCAAACAGGAATACGCCGACATGCTGGAGTACACCTTCGACACCATCGAACGGCGCTTTCCCGACTACGACCACAGCCCCTTTGTGCAGGAGCGTTTTTACCAAGACTGGAGCCACGACACCACCTGGGGCTGGCAACAAAACCGGGCCGTGGCGGGGCATAACTTGAAAATCGCCTGGAACCTGATGCGGATGCAGAGTCTCAAGGCCAAGGATCAATATGTTAATCTCGCCTGTAAAATCGCCGACATTATGCCCGCGGCGGGGAGCGACCAACAGCGGGGCGGCTGGTACGACGTGGTGGAGCGCCTGCTGGGGTCCGGGGAAACCTTCCATCGTTTTGTCTGGCACGACCGCAAGGCCTGGTGGCAACAGGAACAGGCGATTTTAGCCTATTACATTTTGAAGGGTTGTCTGGGGAACGAGGACTATCACCGTTTGGCCCGAGAGTCAGCGGCCTTCTATAACGCTTGGTTCCTAGATCTAGAAGCCGGGGGCATTTATTTCAACGTGCTCGCTAACGGTATTCCCTACCTAGCGGGGGGCAACGAGCGCAGTAAAGGCTCCCACTCCATGAGCGGCTACCATTCCTTTGAACTCTGCTACCTGGCCGCCACTTACACTAACCTGCTCATTACCAAGCAACCGATGGACTTCTACTTCAAGCCCATCCCCGGCGCTTTCCCCGACGATATTTTGCGGGTCTCCCCCGATATTTTGCCTCCCGGCAGTATTAAAATCGAATCCTGCGAAATTGACGGCGCTCCCTATAGCAATTTTGATGCCGCGGGGTTGACGGTGACGTTGCCGAAAACTAGCGAACGGGTCAAGGTGAAAGTGCGTATCGCCCCGGTTTAGGGCGGTTTGAAGAAGCCCCCCCGTTTCTAGAGGGGAGGGCTTTCTCCGCCCTCTAGACATCTTCGGAAATTATAATCCTTTAGCAGTAAGGCTTTGAGCCTGTACTATCCATGACCTTCAATCGGCTGAAAGCCCCGTCTCTCGTTTCTAATTCAATTTCATCAGGAAAATATGAGCACAAAAAATTTACTTTTATTCTCCCAATCCCTTTACTGGTAAAGCTTACAAGCCATTAATTATATTTCGGATATGTCTAATCATCCGATCTCTCATTGGGATCTATAGCATTTACAGATGAGTCATAAAGTTAGATTATGGTGTATAATGGAAGACGAGGCGAGTTCTCAGGAGTGCACTATAGCGGTATTCTTGCGAATGAGGGACAGCCCTTCGGCTACGCTCAGGGCGCGCGGGCTGAGCGTCGCCGAAGCCCGTATCTCACCAATCTGCAAGCCGCTATATCATGATTAACGAGGCTCCCTAGGGATCACGCCTAGTAGTGTATAATAGATTACATTATTTTAGTGGAGATAATTCCTATGTTTCCCTCTTTTGATACCCTAATTGATGCTCCCGGCTGGGAAGTATGGACTACTCATGTAGAGGACAATAATGTAATATTTAGGCTATTGGAGGTAGAGGAGAAAACTGTGTGTCCATTTTGTGGTTCAGAA
>JBKCES010000417.1:0-14771 GCA_046304295.1 Cyanobacteriota bacterium
GCTATAGGGTAGATGTGGCTGCTGATGGTGAAACTGGGCTGTTTTTCGCCCAACAGAAGGACTACGATTTATTGATTCTTGACTGGATGTTACCCCGTCGTTCGGGATTGGCAATGTGTCAAGAATTGCGCTCTCAGGGAACAATTACCCCTGTGCTCTTTCTGGCGGCTAAAGATACTGTAGATGACCGGGTGTTAGGACTAGATGCGGGGGCTGATGACTACTTAGTAAAGCCTTTTGAATTGCGGGAATTGTTAGCACGGGTGCGAGCCTTACTGCGGCGGGAAGTTGCACCGCCACGCCGCGATTCGCCAGCTTTGGCAGCGACAGTTGCAACGGGACGGCTAAAAATCGGCGATTTAGAACTTGATAGCGAGAATCGGGTCGCCAATCGCCAAGGACGAGCCATCAGTCTTTCGGAGAAGGAAAGTCAACTGCTGGCATATGTCTTGCGCCATCCCTGCCAATTACTGAGCCACGAACAAATTTATCAAACTCTCTGGACCAATTCAGAACAGCCAAGTAGTAACGTTTTGGCTGCTTTAATCCGATTATTACGCCGCAAAATCGAAGTTGAGAAAGAACCCCCGCTAATTCAGACTGTCTAAGGCAAAGGCTACCGTTTGGGCGTGAGTAGTGACCAGAAGAATGTGAGGTTTTATTAAATCGTATCATAGGATACATTTTTTGAAAGGGATAGCTGGTATAATCGAAGAAAGTAAGGTAGTCCTTACAATGAAAATAGCTTTCCTTTGGTATTGAGATGTCTACTTTCGTGGAAATCTTGCGTAAAAGAGCTTTGAACCAATCTGAAGAAATTGTTTATACTTTTCTATCAGACGGAGAAACGGCATCAGACTGCTTGACCTATCAAGCATTGCACAAACGAGCTCAAGCGATCGCAGTTTCCCTGCAATCCTACCGGACAACGGGAGAGCGTGCCCTACTGCTATATCCGCCGGGACTAGAATTCGTCGCTGCTTTCTTCGGCTGTCTGTATGCTGGGGTTGTCGCTGTACCTGTATATCCGCCACGTCGCAACCAACAAAACACTAGACTTGAGACAATTATAGACGATGCTGAAGCAACGATTGTCCTGACGACCGCGTCACTATTAACAACCGTTCAGAAATCATTGCCTTTAGTCAACCGGCACTGCATAGTAACGGAGGACCTACCCAATGATATAGACTCTGCTTGGCAAGAACCAGCAATAAACAGCCAAAGCTCCGCCTTTCTCCAGTACACATCAGGTTCTACCGGGACGCCAAAAGGAGTAATAGTCAGCCATGGTAATTTAGTTCACAATTCAATTCTGATTTACCAATTATTCGGGCACAATCCCCAGAGTCGAGGAGTTATTTGGCTGCCACCCTACCACGATATGGGTTTGATTGGTGGCATCCTACAGCCGATTTACGGCGGGTTTCCGGCCTTTTTAATGTCACCAGTCTCCTTTATCCAAAAGCCCTTACGCTGGCTAGAAGCAATTTCTCGCTATCGGGCGACCACCAGTGGCGGGCCAGATTTTGCCTATGACCTTGCGTGTCGTCAAATTACCTCCGAACAACTCGCCAGTCTCGACCTAAGTAGTTGGGAGGTGGCTTTTACGGGGGCAGAGCCCGTTCGTGCCCAGACATTAGACCGTTTTGCTCAAACCTTTGCTGCGGCTGGCTTTCGTCGTCAGGCCTTTTATCCCTGTTATGGGATGGCGGAAACCACCTTAATCGTATCGGGAGGAGTGAAGACTCAACCACCGGTCATCCAATCGGTAAACGGAAAAGCTTTAGCAGAAAATCGGGTCGTGACACCAACGGGTGTAAAAGAGGATAGCCGTGCGATAGTCGGTTGTGGTCAAAGTACCCCAGACCAAAAGATTGTTATTGTTGACCTTCAATCGTTCCAACCCTGTCCGAATGGGCGAGTGGGTGAGGTTTGGGTCGCGGGTCCGAGTGTTACTCAAGGTTATTGGAACCGACCGGCACAGACACAAGAAACGTTTCAAGCCTATCTTTCTACGGGTGAAGGTCCATTCCTCCGCACCGGCGACTTAGGATTCTTGCAGGATAGCGAACTGTTCATCACTGGACGGTTGAAGGATTTAATCATCATTTTGGGACGAAACCATTACCCGCAAGATATCGAACTAAGCGTCGAACAATGCCATGGGTCCCTTCGCCCTGCATCTGGAGCCGCGTTTTCGGTTGAGGTAGGCGGACAAGAAAGACTGGTGGTCGTACAAGAGGTCGAACGTACTCATCTGAGAAAACTCGACAGCAATGAAATAATTGGGGCAATTCGCCGTGTAATAGCCGAAGAATACGAGATCCAAGTCTATGCTGTACTATTGCTCAAAACCGCTAGTTTGCCCAAAACCTCTAGCGGAAAAGTACGGCGTAGTGCTTGTCGGGAGTGTTTTTTGGCGGGGACATTGGATGTTATTGCGGATTGGAGTGCTAACCCGCGTTGTGAGACGGAATTTCTCAACCTGGAAACACAGATAGAGTCTTTACCTTATCAGGACAAGAACGGCAAACAGCCCACCCCCCAACTCTGCCCAAAGTCCCCCAGTATGGGTGACTTTAGAGGTCAACCTCCTAAGTCCTGTCAAAAACCAAACGATATCGAAACTTGGTTGATCGCTAAAGTTGCTGAAAGACTCGGCATCCTTCCCGAAGAAATCAATATTGACGAACCATTAGCTAGCTACGGACTGAGTTCACTCGCTGCTGTTGGTCTATCGGGTGAGTTACAGGAATGGCTAGGACGCTCCCTATCACCTACTTTGTTGTACGATTATTCTAGCATTGCCAGCCTTGCTCAGTATCTGGGCCAACCGGCACCAGCATTACAACCTATTCCTAAAACTCAGAAAACCTTCAAAGCTGAACCCATCGCCATTATTGGTATCGGCTGTCATTTTCCAGGTGCAGATAGTCCATCCGCTTTCTGGCAGCTATTACAGTTGGGAGTTGATGCAATTCGGGAAGTGCCTTCCAATCGCTGGAATGTCGATGAGTTCTACCATCCAAACCCCGCTACCCCGGGGAAAATGTATACCCGTTGGGGAGGATTTCTGGACTCTATAGAAAAGTTCGACGCGCCCTTCTTCGGTATTTCTCCACGGGAAGCCGGGTTGATCGACCCTCAACAACGGCTATTATTAGAGGTTTGTTGGGAAGCCCTCGAAGGTGCAGGACAGTCACCGGAACAACTAGCCGGCAGTGCTACAGGTGTTTTTATCGGCATCAGCAACCACGATTATTCCCAATTACAGTTAAATCAGTTGACTGAACTGAATGCTTATTCCGGCACGGGTAACGCCTCTAGTGTTGCAGCTAACCGTCTCTCCTACCTGTTAGATTTACGTGGGCCGAGTTGGGCTGTTGATACCGCTTGTTCCTCCTCCCTCGTATCCGTCCATCAAGCCTGTCAGAGTTTGCGTCAGGGAGAGTGTCAGTTAGCCCTCGCCGGTGGGGTCAATCTCATTCTCACTCCCCAAGTAACGATTACTTTCAGTCAAGCCGGTTTGATGTCAGCCGACGGACGTTGTAAGGCTTTCGATGCTGCGGCTGATGGCTATGTTCGTAGCGAAGGCTGTGGGATGGTGGTACTGAAACGCCTGTCGGATGCCCTGCACGAGCAAGATAATATTTTAGCAGTAATTCGCGGTTCGGCTATCAATCAGGATGGACGCAGCAACGGCCTTACTGCCCCCAATGGACTAGCCCAACAAACGCTTATCCGACAAGCGTTAGATAATGCTGGTATTGCTCCCTCACAAATTAGTTACGTCGAGGCACACGGGACGGGAACGGCGTTGGGCGACCCCATCGAACTGAATGCCTTAAAAGCAGTGTTCTTGGCAGAACGTTCAGTAGAGACACCACTTTGGGTCGGTTCGGTAAAAACCAATATTGGTCACTTAGAAGCAGCCGCCGGCATTGCCGGTTTAATCAAGGTGGTTTTATCCCTAAAAAATCAAGAAATTCCTGCTAATTTGCACCTAAAACAACTAAATACCCATATCGACCTTAAGGATACACCGCTCTCTATTCCCACCGTGCGGCAAAAATGGGCTGTGGACAATCGTTTAGCGGGGGTAAGTTCTTTTGGGTTTGGTGGGACGAACGTTCATGTCGTCCTAGAAGAAGCCCCCGTCATCGTTCCTTCGCAGAAGAAAGTTGAACGTCCTCGGCACTTATTAATCCTTTCTGCCAAGACTGAACCCGCCTTGCGAGAATTAGCACAACGCTATGAGACTTTCCTGGCCTCCGAGTCAGAGACAGATTTAGCCAATATCTGTTTTACTGCCAATACCGGGCGCTCGCATTTCACCCACCGTCTTGCCCTCAATGCTAGTTCCATCCCACAAGTTCAGGAACAGCTAAATGCCTTCATTGCTGGCAGGATAACCGAGGGGTTAGTCAGTGGCACGAAACCGAACCCAAAGTCACTAAAGGTGGTATTTTTGTTTACCGGACAGGGTTCACAGTATGCCCACATGGGACGGCAACTTTATGAAACTCAGCCCGTTTTCCGTCAAACCCTAGACCGGTGTGATGAGATTTTACGGGCTTATTTAGAAAAACCCCTTCTATATGTCTTAGATTCCGACTCCGATAAACTCAATCAAACCGCCTACACCCAACCGGCTTTATTTGCCATCGAATATGCCCTAGCCCAGTTATGGCAGTCCTGGGGCATCGAACCAGCAGCAGTAATCGGTCACAGTGTAGGGGAATACGTTGCTGCTTGTGTAGCAGGAATATTCAGTCTCGAAGATGGACTAAAACTAATTGCCGAACGTGGACTCTTGATGCAAGCATTACCTGCCGGTGGTGAGATGGTAGCCGTATTTGCCGAAGAGGAACGAGTTAAAGCCGACCTAGAACCATTAGCCGGACAAGTTGCTATTGCCGCTATTAACGGGACAGATAGTATCGTCATTGCTGGTGCGTCCTCCGCCGTCCGCCGTCTGGTTGCTGAGTGGGAAACCGCCGGTATCAAGACTCGCCCGTTAAACGTCTCCCATGCCTTCCATTCTCCCCTGATAGAACCGATGTTAGATGACTTGGAAGAAATCGCCCATCAGATTACCATGCAGACACCCCGCATTCCGCTCGTTTCTAACCTAAGCGGTCAGTTTATCGCACCGGAAAACATGAATGCAAGTTACTGGCGAAATCATACAAGGGAAACAGTACAATTTAAAGCCGGGCTACAGACGCTCATTGAGCAGGGTTACGCGGTCTTTTTAGAAATTGGTCCCAAACCCACCCTTATCAATCTTGGCAAACGTTACCAGCCCTCAGAGAAGGTACTTTGGCTACCTTCATTGGCCCCCAATCGGGAGGATTGGCAAATGCTTTTAGATAGCCTAGCACAACTCTATATCAGAGGAATTGAGATTGACTGGAAGAGGTTCGAGCAAGGTTACTCCCGCCAACGCCTGTCCCTACCAACCTATCCTTTCCAGAAAAAACCGCATTGGATTAAAGCAGCAGAAAAGCCGAAAGCCGCTTTACCCCCTGTCACCGATTTACTATCAGTCGACCGTTTGCAAGCAGAGGACGTAGAACGAAGTACCAGTCTGACACGGGTCTTCCAACACCAATTAAAGCTCATGTCCCAACAGTTAGAGGATTTACAGAAGAAATCGGACTGGAAAAGCAATAACTCATCTGAATGCAGAATTCTGCACTCTGAATCCTGAATGTAGTATTTTTAGTTCTTCATTCTTCATTCAATTAGAAACCAATTTAACAAGGAGCAACTTCTACCATGAATTTAACCGCACCAGAGACAATTATCGCCACCTTGCGCTCTTCTTTAGCGAAATTATTAGAAACTGATTCCTCGCAAATCGACACTCAAGCACCTTTTTTAGAAATGGGAGCAGATTCTATCGTCCTCGTAGATGCAGTCAGAACCATTGAGACTATCTATGGACTGAAAATTCCCATGCGTCAACTGTTCGATGAGGTATCAACGATTGAAACCTTAGCAACGTACATAGAACAGAATTTACCCTCAAAAGCCAGTCCCACGGACTTCCCTGAGGCGACAAATGGTTTTTCGCCCACAGTCCCCTACGCAGAAGAAGGAGATGAAGCCTTCCTAGAGGAAATTCTCCAGCAACAGCTACAAATAATGTCACAGCAGTTAGAGCTTTTGCAACATAAGTCGCCAAAGCGGGTCATTTCCTCTCAAAATGGGCATTCTTCCCCTCGTCCGACACCCGACATCCCATATGTTACACCCTCCTCCCTTCCCCCGTGGCGAGTCTCAGAAACCCGTGTCATAGGACTCAAGCCTCAACAGCAGCAACATTTAGAAAGCCTCATCACCCAATATAATCAACGGACACCCACCTCCAAAAAACTCACACAAACCCATCGCCCCGTTCTTGCCGATAACCGGGCTTCTGCTGGCTTCCGTTTTTCCACCAAGGAAATGCTTTATCCAATTATCGGCGTGCGTTCCCAAGGGTCGAGAATTTGGGATATTGACGGTAACGAATACATCGATTTAACGATGGGGTTTGGGGTCAATCTTTTTGGGCACAACCCTCCCTTTGTTAAAGCTGCCCTAGAAGCCCAAATTCAACAAGGTATTCAACTCGGCCCACAAACCCATCTAGCCGGTGAAGTTGCCCAATTAATCTGCGAACTGACGGGAATGGAACGAGTGAGTTTCTGTAATTCTGGTACGGAAGCCGTGATGACAGCCATGCGCCTTGCCCGCACCGTCACCGGACGTAACAAGATTGTCATGTTTGCCGGTTCCTATCATGGACACTCCGACGAAACGCTAGGCATGGCAGAAGCGGGAAACGATAAACCGAACGCTATTCCCCATGCACCGGGCGTAATGCCAGGGATGGTAGCAGATGTTTTAGTCCTAGAGTATGGGAACCCTCAGTCTTTGCAGGTTTTACAAACTCATGTCCACGAACTAGCCGCCGTTATCGTTGAACCGGTGCAAAGCCGCCGCCCCGACTTACAGCCGAAGCAATTCCTTCAAGAACTGAGACAATTGACCCAAACCGCAGGCATCGCCTTGATTTTCGATGAAATGATTACAGGGTTCCGTATCCATCCAGGCGGATGTCAGGCGTGGTTCGGCATCCAGGCGGATCTTGCCACCTACGGCAAAATTGTCGGAGGTGGGATGCCTATCGGTGTCATCGCTGGTAAAGCGGCTTATATGGATGCGATGGACGGGGGAATGTGGAACTATGGCGATGCGTCCTATCCGCAAGTGGAAACCACTTTTTTTGCCGGTACGTTCTGCAAGCATCCCCTGACAATGGCGGCAGCTAAAGCAGTCCTGAAAGAGATGAAAAAACAAGGTAGCACAATGCAAGAACAGCTTAATCAACGCACTGCACAGCTAGCCGAAACGCTAAACGCCTTTTTTAGCCAAAAAAATGTTCCCATACAAATCGTCCATTTTGGTTCACTGTTTCGATTTACCTTTACCGGGAATATGGACTTGCTATTTTATCATCTCCTAGCAAAAGGGGTTTATGTTTGGGAAGGGCGCAATTGTTTCCTGTCTATTGCTCACAGTGAGGACGATCTAAATTATCTCATTGAGGTAGTTAAAGAGAGTATTGAAGAATTACGAAAAGGCGGTTTTTTAGGAAAATCTTCTAATATCCCAAAATCGGATGATTGGTATCCCTTGAGTATTTCACAACAACGATTTGCCCGCTTATCTCAACTGGGCGAAGGCGGCAAAAAGGCAGGCAATATCGGTTTTGTTATTAAATTTAGCCAAGAAATCGACAGCATAATTTTAGAGAAGGCTTGGCAAGAATTAGTAGCCCGACATGACTGTTTGAGAACTGTCATTGATCTTGCTCAAGGAAAACAAAAATTAAGTGATAGTAATCCTACTTCTTTTGTTGAGATTGAAGAAGATAATTTAAATGATATCCTAGAAGCACAGGCAAATCAAACATTCGATCTGGCTAATGGTTTTTTAGTCAAGGCTACTTTAATTAGGCCTAAAAACTCGCAATACTACTTTTGTTTAGTTGCTCATCATACGGTTGCCGATGGCTGGTCTTTTGCTGTTTTGCTTCAAGAATTATTCACCCTCTACCAAGCCTATCAAGATAAAACGATCCCGCAGTTAAATTCACCTCCTAGTTATCGAAATTATGTCAACGAAGAATCTCATCAGTTTTCCGAACAAGCCTTATCCTATTGGCAAGAACAATACAAACAATATTCTCCTCAATCTTTATTTGAACCCATCAATCCAGATGTCAGTACTTTTTTAGGCAAGCGATTACGTTATTCAGTTGAAATTCAATCTCTCAAAAGTCAGTTAAAGCAAATCAGTAAGCAAATGAAATGTACCCCTTTTATTCTTTTGTTCTCACTCTTTCAATCTTACCTGTACCAAACATTTAAGAAAGAAATGTTTATTATCAAAGTTCCAATTGCTAACCGAAACAATGACCGAGACACCAATTTAATTGGCTGTTGTGTTAACTTACTGCCGATTATTTGTGGAAAAACGCCTTTGGAAAAACAACTAAAAGATTTAATTCCCAAAGTCAAACAAAATTTTTTGGAAGCGTTGGAACATCAAAACTTTAACTATCAACAATGGTTGAAGACAATTAATCACCCCTTAAATCTCATACAAATTAGTTTCAATTTAGAACCCAAAATGGATTTATCCATTCTCAATAACCATCCGCTTGAATTAATTCCTTTGCCCGTCAATTATGTCGAGTTTCCTCTGATGATGAATATCCTAGAATTAGATGATCGATTACAAATCGAGCTGGATTATCAAATTCGATATTTGAATCAAAAGCAAGCAGAAGAAATACTCAATAGTTTCGGATTGATGGTCAAACATCTATTCAGTTAAATCAGCTTTTACCTATGAGGATAAAAACTGAACTAGAACAGTTATTATGTAATTCTTTATCAACCAAGGAGATCTTTCAATGAATGAATTGAACCATTGGCACCCAGTTTTATTAAGTAAAGACCTGAAAAAAAAGCCAATTAGCATCAAACTTTGTGGACAAGAAATCGTTCTTTTTCGGACAGGAAAAGGAAATATTGGGGCATTAGAAGATATCTGTCCTCATCGCCGGATGCGCTTGAGTGAAGGCTCGGTCAATCAAGAAAGATTAGTATGCCCCTATCATGGGTGGAATTACGAGGCTGGTGGGACAGGATGTAGTGCTAGCACCCCTGATCTAAAATTACGCACGAAAAATTTCGCGGTTACTGACAGATACGGATTAATTTGGATAAAAGCGGCCGATAGTAATGCCGAGTTGCCAAATCTCGACTTTCCTGATTACCAACAGGTCTGTTTGCTAGAACATCGCGTCCATGCCCCCTTAGAACTGTTAGTTGATATTAATAGTGAGATCGAACACGCGGCTTTAGTCCACACCTTCTTCGGCCATGCAATCTCTCAAGTTTCTCAGGTAGATGTGCAATGTGACTTTAGCGACTCCGAAGTGACGCGCATTAAAGAAACTATGCCTCAAAAACCTTTGCCAAAACTATTAGAAAGACTGTTTAGCGTACAGGGGAGAGATCGATTTGTTGATGAAATTGAGTTTCGCTTTTCACCTGTTTATAAAATGTCTCAATTGTACTGGAAAAACAGCCCGACAGGTGAATATCGGAAAGAACGTGTCCGCTCCGTATATTTTTTCACCCCTATCAGCGAACGAGAGACTAAATGGATATCCCTTTACTATATTGCTTCACCCCGTTGGGGAAAGCTCTTGTTTCATTTGGTTCAAAAACCGATACTAAAAACGATTATGAACCACGAGGGAAATCGAGAGAAGCAATTATTAGAGAAGATTCCCGATAAGCAATTAGAACTCGAATCGATGTGCTTAGGACGGCTAGATTCAGCGATTGTGGAAAATCGCCAGCGCTTAAAACGGATTTACCGCCAGCAACGACAACTGGTTGGCTCTCCTCGAGAATGTTAAAATAAAGACTTCTCTCAAGGGGGTCAAAACTGGTGCACGGCGCACCAAAAGACCAAAATCACTAATCTTTTACTACAAAAGGAGTCTTATCATGATCAATCAAACATCTACCGCCAGAGAACTCGCTCGTCAAGCCATTCGTAATACCCTCAGTGCCGCCGACTGGGAACGTAATTGGCAGTTTTCTCAAAAGCTGCTCGAACAAATCAACGCTCACCGTATTATGAAGCATCCGATTATGAAAGCCTTAAGCGGTGGTGCGGTTACGTTCGAGCAAATGCGCCAGATTCATTTAGAGTTTTTTCACGCCTTTGCGCAAGTCTTTACCGATGCTGTCATCCAGACGATGTTTACAACGTCTCAGCTAGAACCGCGTCTGGGATTAGGAGCGAAAGCAGCAGCACGTTTCTTGTTACAGTTTAACTTGTTCGAAGAATTGGGATTTAAACCCGGCATCGATACAGATGATTCTTTTTGCGGTAACCATCGTTTAGCTCATTACATTCAATATGGTGAAACCCTATCTCAATTAGGAGTTACGCCGGCAATGCTGGCGAACCATATCCCGATGACCTCTTCTGTTGCCTGTCGTGCCACGTTTGAAGGTTGCTATGGCGATCATGTGATGATGAGTGCTCTATTAGCTGTGTCGGAAACCGTCTTCCATGACTATGCAACCCTGTGGGCGATGGGTGTTTCTCAAGCAACTAACATTGATGTTACTCAAGGCTACCATAGCATTCACGTGGAAGATGAAACCGGTCAATCGATCGAAGATGGACATTCCGAAGAAGCTTGGATGTTGTTTACGCAAGCGATAACACCCGAACGTTACGAAGATATACAACATAAAATTCAAGTCTGGTTAACGATTTGGGCATCCTTCTTAGATGATTTGATTGCCGAACGTTCGGTCCAGAGTTTAGTTCTAGCGTAGGGAATGTAGTCAGAGGGTGACTTCTGAAGGGGTTTGGAGACCAAACTCCTACCCCTAACCCCTATACGGGCAGGGTTACCCTGCCCTTACTAACTATGAAACGAATTTGGGTTCAATGTAGCAAAGAATTAGCGCAATTTCGACGTGATCGATTGACAGTTATGCTAGCCTTTTTGCTGCCGTTGGTCTACCTATTAATCTACGGTTTTGCCATGCGGTTAGAGATTAAGGAAATTCCCCTAGTTGTCCAAGACTTTGACCAAAGCCCAATGAGTCGGTCTTATGTGGAACAGCTAGTAGCGACTCACCAGTTTCAGATCGTTCCCAATAATACTCGGCAATCTTCTCCTGATAATGCCATTGATCGCAACCGTGCCAAAGCTGCCCTAGTCATTGCCCCGGATTTTGAGCGTCGCCTCAAAGCGGGTAAAACCAGTAACGTGCAGGTATTGGTTGATGGCGTTGATGTCAACAATGCGCGGGTAATTGCCAATAGCATCCGGGCGGCAACTGACTTTTTTCTGCTGCGGACTGGATTACAAACTGATACTCGCCAAATTGCTGCCCAAATCCGCCTTTGGTTCAACCCTGGGCGAAAAGAAACCCTTTTCCTTGTACCGGGAGCTTATGCCGTAATTCTCTGGGTCTATCCTTCCCTTTTTACCGCCCTAGCAATGACTCGTGAGAAAGAGCAAGGGACGATTTTACAAGCTTATGCTTCTGGTATCAGTGCGGCTGAATTGTTGTTAGGCAAGGGACTAGCATATCTTATTGTTGCCATTGGGCAAACCATTTTTCTAATGCTTTTGGGAGCTTGGATTTTTGGGTTACGATTACAGGGAAATCCATTGCCCTTATTAATTGGAACGCTAATTTATTTAATCAACAGTATATTTTTCGGCTTGTTTTTCGGCATTCGTTCAGAAAATCAGGGTGAAGCAACGCAAAAAGTTTTAGGAGTGGGGTATCTCACCAGTCTTTTACTGTCTGGCTTCATCTATCCGCTTACCAATCTCCCTTTGCCCCTATCTGTATTGTCTAATCTAGTTCCGGCTCGTTACTATATCGACTTAACTCGTGATGCGTTCGTGCGCGGTACGGGATGGACGAGTATTTGGATTGTTCCGTTTCTTTTGAGTTCAATAGGACTATTGCTGTTTTTCGGTTCTTGGCAGAAATTACGTCAGATGCAGTTGTAGTAAGTAAACAGTAAACAGTTCACAACTTCAGGTAAGAGGTTTAATGATGAAATGGCGCAACTGGTTTGAAAAGCGATTCTGGACGCTAACAATCAAAGAGTTCCGGCAAATCCTTAGAGATAGACGGCTAATCTTTCTGTTGGTGGCTCTGCCGATTATCCAACTGTTGAGCTACGGTTTTGCACTCAATCCCGACGTGCGTCATCTAGAACTTGGTGTAGTCGATTATGCTAAAACGAATGCTAGCCATGAGTTGATATCTGCCTTAACCGAAAATCAATTGTTTACGCTCACTTTTTCCAGTGACAGTGAAAAAAAACTCAGCCAGCAAATAGAAAATGCTAAAATTACCGTCGGTATTGTCATTCCTCCCGATTTCGAGCGCGATCTCAAGCGTGGAAGTACGGCGCAAGTACAAGTTCTCATGGATGGAGTAAATGCCAATACGGCCGGTTTAGCTAAAAGTTACATCGCCCAAATTTTTCGCCGCTACAATCAGCAAGGCAATCTTGACTCGAAACCCGCCCAAGTTTCCCTCCAAGTTATTTATCGTTACAATGCGGGTCTTGTTAGTAGTTGGTTTTTCGTCTCTGGCATTATGGGAATTATTTTAACCTTAGTGGGCTCGATCGTGTCGGCGGCGGCGGTGGTGCGTGAAAAAGAGTTAGGAACCATTGAGCAGTTACTGATGACTCCGTCGGCGGATTGGGAAATTCTCCTTGCGAAAGTTTTGCCTCTGTTGATTTTGCTGTTAAATGATGTTTTATTAATCCTAATTTTTTCCCGCTTTGTTTTTGATTTGCCCTTACGCAGTAACTTACTCGTTTGCTTGGCTGTTTCAGGAATTTACATCTTAGCCATAATTGAGATGGGTATTCTCATCGGGACGATCTTTCAAAATCAGCAGCAAACTCAACTTGTTGCTTTTTCTCTTAATGTTCCTTTGGGTTTACTCTGTGGAGCGATAACACCGGTTGAAAGTATGCCCTTATTTTTCCAATACTTGTCATGGCTGAACCCACTCCGCCATTATGTCATCCTCTTGCGCGGTTTATTGCTCAAGGGTGTCGGTCTTGATGTACTTTGGCTTCATGCTTTAATCGTCTGTGCTTTCACAGTTATGCTATTTACACTCAGTATTAATCGCTTTCGTCATCAGTTGAGAATATGATATGAGACAAGTCAGCTTAAAACTCAAAGAAGAAAGGGAAGCTTTGGAAAAACCCCAAGCTCGGCGTAAAGTTACCGTAAAATTATTCATTCCCCTCGGCTTGCTCATTGCAGGAGTTGCCGGAAGTATGTGGTATTTATCCCAAACTCCTCAAAAGCAAGCCTTAGAACTGAGTGGACGCATTGAAGGATACGAAACTGATATCGGCGCAAAAACCGCCGGACGGATTACTTTCATTGCGGTTCGGGAGGGAGATAAGGTGTATAAAGGTCAGGTTCTGGTACGGCAACAGGATGATGAAGTCAAAGCACAGTTAGAAGGAGCAAAAGCGAGATTGCTAGCAGCGCAACAACAAGAACTTCAAACAGCCCTAGAGATACCTGTTATAGAAAATCAAATTCAAGAGATAGAAATCGGTGTTCGACAGTCGAAACAGGAATCGGCAGCGCAAATCTATCAAGCAGAAGCATCCCTCGCTTCGAGTCAAGCACAACTTCATGAAGCCAAAGCCAATTTAGAGCAGACGAAATCCGTCCTAAAAATGGCTAGAGTTGATTATGATCGCTCTGCTATCTTATCCGCAGAAGGCGCAATTCCTCAACAGCAGTTGGATCAAGCCAGGGCTACTCTTGAAACTGCTCAAGCTAACGTCAAAGCGAAACAATCTTCGATAGAATCGTTTAAAAAACTGGTTAATGCAGCCCAAGGACAGCTAAAACAAGCCCAAACTACTACTTTAAATCCAGAAATTCGCAACGCTCAATTACAAGGGGCACGCAGCCAATTAGCGCAAGCGCGGGTTAAATTAGCGGCGGCTCAAGCGGATGTGGCTAATGCTCGAGCGACTCTAAAAGAAACCCAAAGTCGCGTGTCGGATCTTAATATTATCAGTCCGATTGATGGGGTGGTTCTCAGTCGTAGTATTGAACCGGGTGCAGTGGTGACGGCAGGGAAAACTCTATTAACAGTGATTAACCCTCAGACGGTATACCTGCGAGGCTACATTCCGGAAGGAGAAATTGCTAAGGTGAAAATCGGTCAAACGGCTAAGGTGTTTTTAGATTCTTTTCCTGAGCAAGCTTTGAGTGCTAAAGTCAGTGCGATCGATACTCAAGCCTCATTTACTCCCGAAAATATCTATTTTAAAGAAGACCGAGTTAAACAAGTGTTTGGCATAAAAATTACTATTGATAATCCGGGCGGACTGGCGAAACCAGGTATGCCAGCCGATGCCGAAATAATCGCGAAACCACCCACTCAGAAACACTTATGATCGATCAATTGTTTGGGGCATCTCCAAATATCTCATTTCCGCAAAAGATGACTGCTCCTGAAGCGGTGATTCAAGTTGAGACGTTATACAAAGACTACGGAAAATTAGCAGCAGTTAAAGGGATTGATTTCAGCGTCCGAGAAAGAGAAATCTTTGGTTTAATCGGACCCGATGGAGCTGGTAAGACGACCACGTTTCAT
>JBKCES010000418.1:0-3201 GCA_046304295.1 Cyanobacteriota bacterium
CTTTAGTCGTTTCCAAGGTATGACCGGCAAACTGCGGGAGTTGGCGGATCAGTTGGTGATCGCCCCCGGCGGGCAAAATATTTTAGGCAAGGCAGAAAATTCCTGGGTTGCGCAAGCGTTTGACGCCCTAGAGATGGATTCCTACGGCGCTTTGTCGGGGCAACTTCAGGATATTTTGGAGGAAATGTTGCAACTGGAAGAGGCGGTGGACGACATTGTTCTCTTCGCCCGGGCCACGAACCAAAGTCTGGAGTCCCAACGGCAAATGCTCTTTTCCCTGCGGGACGAACTGATGTGGGCCCGGATGTTGCCGCTAGGGGAGGTGTTAAACCGTTTTCCCCGGGTTCTGCGGGACATGAGCGCCAAGTACCACAAACCCGCCCAGTTAAAGCTTTACGGTGTTCATGTCTTAGTGGATCGCCTCGCCATTGAAAAACTCTACGACCCCCTTCTGCATTTATTGCGCAACGCCTTTGACCACGGCATTGAGCCACCGGCAACCCGTCTCGCCCAGGGCAAACCGGAACGGGGAACCATTGAAATTCACGCCTACCACCAGGGCAACCAGACCCTGATCGAACTGCGGGACGACGGCGCCGGTTTAAACCTAGAAAAAATTACCCAGAAGGCCGTCGACGCCGGTTTGATTACCCCGGAACAAGCGCCGACTTTGACTCCTGACCAAATCGCCAACCTCATCTTTGAACCCAACTTTTCCACGGCGGATCAGGTGAGCGACCTCTCCGGTCGGGGCGTGGGTTTAGACGTGGTGCGCCAGCAACTCCAGTCCCTCAAAGGCAATGTTGTCGTCTCTTCCCGGCCCGGTCGGGGCACGACTTTTTCTCTACGGTTACCCCTGACCCTGACCATCGCCAAACTGTTGGTCTGTCTCATTACCCAGGACGACCAACGCACCCAAACCGCCATCGCTCTACCCTCCGATAGTATCGCCGAGTTGATGGTTCCCCTGCCGGAGCAGGTTCGCAGTTCTGGGGGGCAACGCTTCTTGCTCTGGCAACAGCAGATGATCCCTATTTACAGCCTCAGTCAACTCCTGACCTACAACTGCCCCCTAGGGGAAGGACAGAGTAGTAAGGCCCTCAGTGCCGTGCCCCAACCGGAGGATTGGAGTTTGCCCCTGTTACTGCTCAAGCGGGGCGACCATTACTACGCCCTAGAGGCGAGCCGTCTGGTTACGGAGCAGGAATTGGTGATCAAACCCTTTGCCAACGTTCTGCAAGCGCCGCCCTATCTCTACGGTTGCACCATTATTGGCGACGGCAGTTTGATTCCGGTGATTAACGGCGCGTTATTGCTGGAGTGGCATTGGGAACGGGGCGAAACCCCCCTCGCCGTCGTCGAGGAAGAACTGCCCGGTTTAGACCAGAGCGCCCAGACGCCGTTAATCCTTGTGGTGGACGACTCGGCGGCCCTGCGGCGGACCCTCGCCTTTACCCTAGAGCGGGCGGGCTATCGGGTCATCCAAGCCAAGGACGGCCAGGAGGCGCTGGAAACCCTCAACTGCGCCGCAGGCATTCAGTTGGTGATCTGCGATGTGGAGATGCCCAACCTCAACGGCTTTGAATTTCTGGGGCAACGGCGCCGTAATCCCGAAATGGCTAAAATTCCCGTGGCCATGCTCACCTCCCGGGGAAGCGAGAAACACCGCCAACTGGCGGCCCGCCTCGGCGCCAGCGCCTATTTTACGAAACCCTACATTGAGCAACAATTCCTAACGGCCGTTAAAGACCTACTCCAGTCCCAACCCGTTTCGGTGTAAACCATGCCTATCGTCCTCAATTCTCCCCCCAACCCCGCCGGCGCCGACCAGCGGGAAAAATTTCTCCTCTTCAATGTGGGTAAATTGAATTTGGCTCTGCCCATCGCCCAGGTGGTTAAGATCCTGAATTACCAAGTCAGCCATGGGAGCGGCTCCACTGCCACGGGTCTCGTTCACCTAGAGGGGCGCTCCGTCACCGTCCTCGACCTTCACCAGCAGTTCTTTAAAACCCCCGCCGCGGCCCCTGTTAGCGCCAAACCCTTTCTGATTTTGGTCAAAAACAGCGCCCAGGAAGAATTTTGTCTGTTAGTGAATACCACCCCGACTCTAGTGGAAGTCCGGCGCTCAGATATTCGCCTGTTGCCGGACTCCTACCGGCGCCACGACACCCTGGCCAGCGCCGCCCAGGTGATGATTGTTCAAGAAAAGGGGCAGAATTTTACGGTTTTTATCCTCGACCCAGACCAACTCTTGAGCGCCCAAAGATCCGGCTGATGTTATGCTGAACAGTCAGCGCAGTGTTTTGAGCGATTCTTGTGTTTAAAGTTGGTTTGTTGGGTTTGGGAACGGTGGGCGCCGGCACGGTCAAAATTTTGCAAGACCGTCTGGGACGCAATCCCCTACTCGCTGAAATTGAGATCGCCCGGGTGGGGGTGAGGGATCTGGCGAAGGCCCGGCCGGTGGAACTGGCGCCGGGGGTTCTCACCTCAGATTTGGAAAGTATCGTCGCCGACCCCGAGATTTGCATTGTCGTGGAAGTGTTGGGAGGGCTGGAGCCGGCCCGCTCCCTGATTTTAGGGGCCATCGCCCACGGCAAACACATTGTCACGGCCAATAAAGCGGTCATCGCCCGTTACGGCCCGGAAATCTACGAAGCGGCCAACCAAGCCGGAGTCTATGTGCTCCTGGAAGCGGCGGTGGGGGGTGGCATTCCCATTATTAAACCCCTGAAGCAGTCCCTCGGCGCCAATCGTATTGCCAGTATTCTAGGCATTGTCAACGGCACCACCAACTATATCCTGACCCAGATGACCCAAGCCGGCGCTGAATTTGCCGACGTGCTGGCGGAGGCACAACGGTTGGGCTACGCCGAGGCGGACCCCAGCGCCGATATTGATGGTCTGGACGCGGCGGATAAAATCGCCATCCTCGCCTCCCTGGGTTTTGGGGGCCGAGTCAAACGGGAGGACGTCTATTGCGAAGGCATCCGGGGGGTCAGCGCCGTGGATATCGCCTACGCCGAGCGACTGGGGTTTACGGTCAAACTCCTGGCCATCGCCAGCGGACAACAGGGGGAACTCTCGGAGTCCCTACAACTGCGGGTTCACCCCACCCTGCTCCCCAAGGAACACCCCCTAGCCAGTATTAACGGCGTCAATAACGGTATTTTAGTCAGCGGCGATCCCCTGGGGGAAGTGATG
>JBKCES010000419.1:0-3898 GCA_046304295.1 Cyanobacteriota bacterium
GGGCTGGGGGGTGGGTTCTAAACAGTGAGACTAACCCACCCCTAACCCATCCAAGGAGGGGAACCGGAAACTTCTGACAAACTCTAAAAACTTATCTTGAAACCCATCCTAACAACCATGAATAACCAACTTTTCGCCGCCAACTTAACCATCTTCCAAGCCGCCGGCGCCATTACCGCCCAGAACGCCCAAGATTTTCAGACGCGCCTCTGCGAAACCTTAGAAAAACCTGATTTAATGGGTTGTGTGGTCAATATGGAAAACGTGGATTTCCTCGACAGCGCCGGTTTGGTGGCGTTAATCGGCGCTTTTCGGTTCGCCAAAAACCTAGGCAAGGCGTTAAGACTCTCTTCCCTCACTCCCGCGGTGAAAATCATCTTCGATGTTACCCAATTAGACCAAGTTTTTCAACCTTTATAACACGGGCTTCGGCTACGCTCAGCCCTCGCGCCCTTTCCGCCCCCTGAGCGTAGTGGCCCCTGAGCAACGCCGAAGGGTCGAAGGGCAATCCTAAATCTAAATCTTAATCCTTATAATGAACACCACCCTCGGCCAGATTATTCAAAAATACGGTGCCCGTCATAATCACTTTGATATTATGCGCTTAATTGCGGCGCTGGTCGTCATCTTCTCCCACGCCTTTCCCCTCGCCCACGGCAAAATTTTAGGGAAACAGTACGAGCCGTTGATGATCCTCAGCCGGGGGCAAATTACCCTAGGGGGCGTCGCTGTTTTTGTATTTTTTGTGGTTAGTGGTTTTCTGATTACCGCCAGTTACGATAAAGCGCCGCAGTTAAAATCCTTTTGTCAAAAGCGCCTTCTGCGACTCTATCCGGGGTTAATCGTGGCGGTAGCACTGACGGTCTTTGTCCTTGGCTCTTTGCTCAGTAATCTAGGCTGGCGGGACTATTTACAACAACCGGAAACCTACAGTTACCTCGTTAATAACTTATTTTTTCTGCGCTATCAAGATTCCCTTCCCGGCGTCTTTGCCAACACCCCCGTGCCGGGGTTTATTAACGGCTCCCTCTGGACGCTCAAGTACGAAATTCTGGCCTATGGCGCCGTGGCGGTGTTAGGTATTCTCGGTTGGCTTAAGGGACGTTTTTTGGCAATTTTATTTATTCTCAATAGCGCCGTTAATCTCCTGATTCAAGCCCAGCTAACCCCGGATTTTATCGACTGGCAGAGCGGTTTTCCCTTTATCCTCAAAAGCTTTCTAGAACTGTTTCCCTATTTCCTGGCCGGCGCTTGGATCTATCTGGTCAAAGAGAAATTACCGTTTAACTCCACTTTCGCCCTAGTGGCCCTCTTCGCCGTCTGCTTAGCCCTCCCTATTCCCGGACTTCTCAAACCCATGCTTTCCATCGCCGGCGCCTACGGGGTCATTTACCTTGCCTACTACCCCGGCTTTAAGGTGATTAACCTCCATAAACTGGGGGATCTCTCCTACGGTGTCTATATCTACGGCTGGCCCCTCCAACAACTGGTTTCTCTGATCCTCTTCCCCGAGATTAACTGGGCGCTTAACTTTCTCATTTCCCTGCCCCTCGTGCTCGGCGCCGCCTGGGTCTCTTGGCACGGCATCGAAAAACGGGCCCTCCGATTCAAGGGTTTAACCCTGTTTCCTCGCCGACGCACCTCTCAGTCCATCGAGTCTCTAGGACGGTAATCCTACGGAGAAATCTCCCCAACGTTCCGATCCCCTCTCCTAAACCCCAGTGTTTTTGGCGATCTCTTCTAGCCCCGGCGCTTCCTAGGATAAAGCGTATAGGGCTTTACCTTCTGGCTTAGCCAGTCAGTTAAGGTGCCTTAAAAACGCTTAACACTTTAAGGGCCAGCATTTTAGGAGAGGACAAAGTTATGTTAAATCAAAGCGAAGGCTTAAACCGCGCCGGGGCCACTTTCAACGAGAAAAACTGGCCCAGTCGCCCCGGCTCTCTCCTTCAAAATCACGGCTGGCTCAATCAACAGGTGGTTTGCGGTTGTCCCGCCTGCATGACCCTCTCGGACCGGCGGCTGGCGGCGCTGGCGGCGAAGGGAACCATTGCGCCCCTCAATACCTTCGATTCCGGCGCTCCCCTAGCTTTAGACCAAACTTTTAAACTCCACAGCAACCCGACGGCGAGCCATACCATTTACCTCGATTTTGACGGACATTTAACCGAAGGCACCTCCTGGAATAGTTATTTCAACAATCCCTCTATTGTTTCCCCCGCCTACGACATTGATGGCAACGCCGCCAGCTTTAGCTCTGCGGAATTGGAACGGATTCAGCGTATTTGGATGCGGGTGGCGGAGGATTTCGCTCCCTTTAACGTCAATGTGACCACGGAAGCGCCGGTTTTAGGAGATTTGATTAAAACGGACTCCAACGATAGCCGTTGGGGTGTCCGGGTGGTGGTGACCAAAGACACGGAAAATTCCGGCGCCGGAGGCATCGCCTATATTAATAGCTTTAACTGGAATAGCGATACCCCGGTTTGGGTCTTTAACAGCTCGGAAATTGGGGTCTCCGCCGCGGCTAGCCATGAAGTGGGTCACGCTCTGGGACTGTCTCACGACGGCGCCGGATCGACCACCTACTACAACGGTCACGGAAGCGGCGAAACCGGCTGGGGGCCGATTATGGGGTCTGGCTATTATCAAAACGTCACCACCTGGGACGACGGGACTTATTACAATTCCAATAATGGCGGGAGCGCCGCGAATTACAACAAAGGCGCCGATGATTTAGCCGTCATTACTAGCGGTAACGGTTTTAGCTACCGAGTTGACGACCACGGCAATAGCTTTAACACGGCTTCGGCACTGAATTTGGGCGCGGTGAACGGCGCCGCGGTGGAAGTGAGTCAATTCGGGGTGATCGAGCGCCGGACGGATGTAGATTATTTCTCTTTTAGCACCGGGGAAGGGTTCGTTAACCTCAACTTTAATTCCTATTTTTCCGAAATTCATATTGCCGACGGCAACGGCGGTTACGAGACCCGCTACCTACCGGCGCCCTTTGACGGAGCGGGAAGCAGTAATGACCAGGGCAGTAATTTAGATATTCAAGCCCGCCTCTTTGACGACAATCAAACCCTGATCGGGGAGATCAGTAATCCCCTAGGGTTAAGCGCCGGTTTTACCAATCTCTTCCTCACCGCCGGGGACTACTTCATCGAAATTGACGGTGTCGGTTTTGGCAACCCCACGTCTAGTTCCCCCACGGGTTATTCTGACTACGGCAGTCTGGGGCAATACTACATTACTGGAAGCATTCTTCAGCCTTTGGCCCAGGCGGGTGTCCTCGTTACCCCCACCGCAGGGCTGACCACTTCCGAGGCCGGGAACTCCGCTAGTTTTACAGTCGTTCTGGCTTCGGCGCCGACGGCGGAGGTTGTGATTAACCTCAGTTCTAGTAATCCCCAGGAAGGTGTCGCCGATCAAAGCCAGTTAGTCTTTACCGCGGCAAATTGGAACGTCGCCCAAACGGTGACCGTGACCGGGGTTAACGACGAGGTTATCGACGGCGACCAGCCCTATAGCGTTCTCTTGGCGCCGGCGTTGTCCAGCGACAGCAACTATAACGGCCTCGACGCTGAAGATGTCCAACTGGTTAACCTCGACAACGACGTCCCTGTGGTAACGGTGGCGTTCTCTACGGGCAATCAAACCCTAGTGGAAGGGTTGGCGGCCAGCGCCTTTTATACCGTGAGTCTCAGCGCCGCCAGTAATCAGACCATTAATGTGGATTACACCACCAGTAACGGCTCGGCGCTAGCCGGTTCCGATTACGTCGCCCTGGCGGGAACCTTAACCTTCGCCCCCGGCGTTACGACCCAAAGCGTTACAGTCAGCCTCCTAAACGATTCCCTCAACGAAGCCGACGAAACCTTTACGCTCAACTTACTGA
>JBKCES010000420.1:0-4764 GCA_046304295.1 Cyanobacteriota bacterium
GGAGAATATCGTGGCCATCAAAGAAGCCACCGGCAGTTTAGAACAAGCTTCTCAAGTGCGGCTCCTCACTCCCCCGGATTTTGACCTCTACGCCGGGGACGACGCCCTGACCTTGCCTCTCCTCAGCGTTGGCGGCGCCGGGGTGGTGAGCGTGGCGAGCCATTTAATCGGTCAGGAACTCCAGTGCCTCATCGCCCATTTCTTAGCAGGGGAAAATCAAGCGGCCCTAGCGCTCCATCTCCGTTTCTTGCCCCTGTTTAAAATTCTCTTTTGCTCCACTAACCCGATTCCGGTGAAAACGGCGCTAGCACTTCAGGGCTGGCCCGTCGGCGCCGTGCGTCCGCCCCTCTGTCCCTTAACGGAGGCCCAAACCCAAGAATTGAAAGGGGTCTTAGAAACCTTTGGCTTGCTCGGTCTCCAAAACTCCCCCGGCGTTTAAAGATGAGACTTTGGCAATGGCTAAAACAGGAGATTTTCCCCCGGCGTCCTTGTCAATTGGTCTTCCAAACCTTGGATAAATGGCACCGGGACGAATGTTTAGAATGGGGGGCGGCGCTGGCCTACTACGCCATTTTTTCCCTTTTTCCTCTCTGCTTAGTCATGCTGGGGATTATCGGTTTTTTGTTGGGGCCGGAAACTAATGTCTATGGTCAACTGTTGACCCTCGCCCGCAACGCTTTGCCCCAGGAATCCTACGGTCTGGTGGAAGAAACCCTGAAAAATTTGAATCAAAGTAGCGTCGGCGCCGGGATTCTGGGCTTTGGACTCTGGGCGCTGTCCGCTAGTAAGGTTTTTGAAGCCCTCGACCGTTGCGTAGACCGGATTTGGGGGGTCTATCCGCCCGAGTCAACGGGACAACAAGCGATTAAAAAGACAGTGGCGCAGACGTTGAAAAAAAAGATCCTCGCTTTTTTAATGGTCTTAAGTTCGGTATTCGTTCTGCTGTTATCGATGCTCTCTAGTTTGGCACTTAAGATTCTTATGGCCCTGTGGAAGCAAATGCAGAGCACGTTAACGGGGGCGGCGCCCTGGCTCCAAATCGACCAACTTTTAGTGGCCCGCAGTTTGCAAACCAGCTTATCTTATCTATTGATGACAACCGTTATTTTTGCGCTCTTGAAAATTCTGCCCTCCACTGCTTTACGCTGGCGGGACGTGATTCCCGGCGCTCTCTTAACTTCGGCGCTGTTACTGGGTCTGCAAAATCTGGTCAGCGGCGGTTTAATTAGTTTAGGCAGTCAGTTCCAAGCCTATGGTCTGGTGGGTAATGTTATGGTCTTGATGCTCTGGATTTTCTTAATTTTTCAAGTCTTTTTCCTCGGTTGCGAGTTTACCTATATTTACACCCATCTCTACGGCAGTCGGCGCCGTTAGTGAGCGTTACAATTTGGCTTGATTAAACGGATCTCTCGGGATCAGGCGAGAAACTGTAGCTTATTATAGCGGTATTCTCTCGGCTGAGGGACGATACTTATCGCTGAACCGCTTGAATAGACGGCTGAGCGTAGTCGAAGCCCGTATCTCACTCGCATGCATACCGCTATAGGATAGCTGAAAATCAATCATCCAACCAAAGATTCAAAATGACACCTGAACTCAAAGCTCGTATTGACCATCACACTAAAGAACTAGCAGCCGCCCTCTGGCAATTAGACCATCCAGAAGAGATGAGCAACTTGGAAACTATCGAGATGGTAGTACGTGACCAAGTTCTAACTCATGTAGGTCCTCAAATAGCCCTTTTTTGTCGAAGAAACAACAGGAACCACAGCGGGACGGCCTCGGACAATAACGGGACGGCCTCGGACAATAAATAGTATTGTAGGAACTTTGACATTGACGAGTAAGCAAGCGAAAAAGTTAGGAATAGAGAGTCATAGTCAAATTAGCCCTTATTTACAAAAATGCTCGCTACTACTGAGTGCCAATATAGCGGTGTCTGTGCTGGTGAGGGACAAATAAAATAGCTAAAACCCTTACTCAGTAAGGGATTCATTGTTCTCACACGTCTGAATACCGCTATAAGTCTTATCAAGATGCGGAAGAAGAGATTGTTATCTTGACAGGTCGAACCATAAGTCACAGCACACATAAAAAACTAGTACATCGTCAAGAATTTGAGTTACCTTTGTTACAAGAAAGGGGTCTTGAGGCTCGCATATGGTTTTGTAACAAGGATTACATTTTGAGGCGAGAACCCACTCAAATCTGCCTCACTACATAAAACGTTATTTTGTCAAGCATAGTAAACCCACAAGAGCCTAATTTTTTGTGCTCATACTTTCCTGATGAAATTGAATTAGGAACGAGAGACGGGGCTTTCAGCCGATTGAAGGTCATGGATAGTACAGGCTCAAAGCCTTACTGCTAAAGGGTTATAATTTCCGAAGATGTCTATTGTTGCTATAGCAGGCCTAAGTCAATTATGAACAGGTTCCGGTTGGCTCCCCTCTTTCCAAGGGGGGTTGGGGGGGGATAATCCTTGGATTGCGTTCACCACCCATTTAGGACTGCCATACTGTCGGACTGGTTTTGGAGAGCAATAATAGTTACCATGTGTGTATCTCAGACAACTAAATACCGCTATATTAATACGTTGGAGTTGCTACCACTATGTTAACCGTTACCCTCTGTAAAGGACTCCCCGGCTCCGGTAAAAGCACCTGGTCTCGCAAACAACTAGATGATCACCCAAGCAAATACAAAAGAATTAACAAGGACGACCTGCGGGCCATGTTAGACAACAGCCGCCACAGCAAAGCCAACGAAAAGTTTGTCCTGACGGCGCGGAACCAACTCATCCTAATGGCGCTGGCGGAGGGCAAGCACGTCATTGTGGACGACACCAACCTGCATCCCAAACACGAAAAGACCATTCGCGAGCTGGTGCAAGGACAGGCGACGGTGCTGATTCAGGACTTTACCGATGTGCCCCTAGAAACCTGTATTCAACGGGATCTCCAGCGCCTGGCCTCGGTGGGAGAACGGGTGATTCGCCAGATGCACCGGGAATTTTTAGCGCCGGTGCCGGCGATTTACGCGCCAAAACCCGGACTGCCCGCCGCCATTATTTGTGACCTAGACGGCACTCTTTGTTTGCTCAAGGGCCGCAACCCCTACGACGCCTCCCACTGCGACGAGGACGACCTCAATCCGGTGGTGGCCTCTCTCCTCGTCGGGCGTCGGGTTCTCCTAGTTTCCGGTCGGGAAGAAAAGTACCGGGAACCCACCCTACGGTTTTTGGCTAAACACCAGATTGAGTATGAACACCTCTGGATGCGAGCCACGGGAGATCTGCGCAAGGATGCCGTGATTAAGCGGGAAATCTTCGAGCGCCGGATTCGGAATCAGTACAACATCGAGTTTGTTCTCGACGACCGCAATCAGGTGGTGGAACTCTGGCGGAGTTTAGGGCTGGTCTGTTTGCAGGTGGCGGAGGGGGATTTTTAGCCCCGGCGCCGCGGCTTTTAGAATAGAGATCCATTGGGGGCCGCCCCTTTTTCCTTAACGCCCATGACCCTTTACCTCGACTACAGCGCCACGACTCCCCCCCGCCCGGAGGTGATCGACCGAGTCCAGAGCCTTTTAACCGCAAGCTGGGGCAATCCCGCCAGTTTGCACGGCTGGGGGCGCCGGGCGGCGTTGGTGTTAGAGGAGGCCCGGTTACAGACGGCGGCGCTACTCAACGCGCCGGATCCAGACTCCATTATTTTTACCTCCGGCGGCACAGAGGCGAACCAATTGGCGCTCTTTGGGGTTACTCAGCACTATGACTCGCCCCAACATCTCATTATTTCCTCGGTGGAGCATTCCGCCGTTAGCGAACCGTCTCAATTTTTGGCCCGGCGGGGTTGGGCGGTAACCCGATTGCCGGTGGATTCCCGAGGACGGGTGGCGCCCTTGGCTCTGGAAGCGGCGCTCCGGCCCGAGACCGTTTTAGTCTCTATTATCTATGGGCAAAGCGAAGTGGGGACGCTCCAGCCCATCGCCGAACTGGGCGCCCTGGCCCGGAGTCGGGGCGTTTTGTTTCACACCGACGCAGTGCAAGTGGCGGGACGCTTGCCCATCGATGTCCACATCCTACCGGTGGATCTCCTTTCCCTCTCCGGCCATAAATTCTACGGACTTCAGGGTGCTGGAGCTCTCTACGTTCGGCCAGGAGTGGAGTTGAGTCCTTTATTGTGGGGGGGCGGTCAGGAGCGCCGACTCCGTTCCGGTACCCCGGCCCTGCCGGCCATCGCCGGGTTGGGTCTAGCGGCGGAGTTGGCCCGGCGGGAATTGCCCGGAGAGGAACAACGATTAAGTGCCTTACAACACTTTTTTTACTCGGCGCTGGCCTTGTATCCCGACCTCAAACCCACGGGAGACCCAGTTGAGCGACTTCCCCACCATACGAGTTTTCTCCTGCCTCCGCCGCTGACGGGTCAAACTCTGGTGCGAGACCTGGATGCGGCGGGCATTGGCGTCAGCGCCGGCGCCGCCTGTAGTAGCGGAACCTTAACCCCCAGCCCTGTCCTTTTAGCAATGGGTTATTCCCCCGCCGAGGCGCTGGGGGGGATTCGGCTCAGCTTCGGGCGCTCCACCACCCAGGCAGAATTGGCTTGGGCCGCAGAAGTGTTAGGCAAGATCCTAGTTCGGCGTCGATCCCGCTCAATCTAGTTGGGGAACTAGGTCAATAGCTACCATTTGTCTGAAAATATAACTATAAAACATTTAGTTTAATTTAATTTGTAAATATTACTTAAGACTCCGACTCAGTCCGGC
>JBKCES010000421.1:0-11420 GCA_046304295.1 Cyanobacteriota bacterium
GGACAGTCGAGTGCCGTCCAAAAGGTTAATCTTGGCGGAGCCTTGGATTTGCACGAGATAGGCCGCGAGGCGGCTGGAAAACCAAAGCAGTTCCGAGCCTTTCAGTTGGCCGCCCCGGCCGTC
Source organism: Cyanobacteriota bacterium (assembly GCA_046304295.1). Taxonomy (GTDB): domain Bacteria; phylum Cyanobacteriota; class Cyanobacteriia; order Cyanobacteriales; family Microcystaceae; genus Synechocystis. The sequence goes on from JBKCES010000421.1 coordinate 124, forward strand.
TTGCCCTTCCAGTTGCTCTCGGGTGGGATGGGGTTTGGGCCAACGGCTAAAATTTTTGGGCAAACGATAGACCGGATATTGATACTCCCCCGTCCGGCGCCGACTGGCTTGATAAACCGGCTCAAAGTAACCAGTGAAGTGAACCGTCCCTTGATTATCCTGTCCCTGGGCTTGGTAGAAAATAAATTCCCGTTTCACGCTTGCCTCCAGCGCCTGGGGCGTTTTCGCCTGGGCTAAGAGGGTTTGAAACCGCAGGAGAGAGCGCCGAGTTCGTTCCTGGGTGACACCGGGGATGGGGTAGTTTCGGTAAGCCTTAGCCGCTTGGGGCGTTTTTAGGTAACCCAGACTGTGATTAAGGGCCTTGAGCAGAGCTTGGCGCTGGCCCGGCGTCCGCCAGAGTTGGGGGTCTAACTGCGCTTCTAAGGTCGGCGCCGGTGCCGGTTTCAGGGCTTGGGCCTCCCCGCGCTGGGGGAAAAAAACCAACAGAGCCAGCAGGAGCAACAGAGCGCGCATAACAGTAGGGACAAACTTTGTGACTAAAGGAAGACGAAACGGTGCCGGCCTCGGTTCCTGTGGGTCTAGAAGCGGGCTAAACTGAGGACGCCGTCTTTGGTTAATCTAACTCAATGACCCCCTCAAGCCCAATTCAGACCGAGCAGATCCTGGAACTCCTGCAGCGTTATCGCTTTGACCTCAAGGGCCATCCTCCCCTGGCCCTGCTAGAAGGGTGGCGGGCGCAGTTTCCCTCGGACTGGATTCCCCTGGCGGTGATTGAGGCGCTGTATCAGGGCCGCTATAAAGCCATTTCCGTGGAGCATCTACTGGCTCGGTGGCAAGAGCGGGGACAGCCCGCCGTCCATTTCAATCCTGATTTTGAGCGCCTAGTGGCGGAGAAATTACCGGCGCCGGTTTGTTCGGGAGAGCCGGAACCCGTCGCTGAGCCGGAAACGCCTCCCTTAACTCCCCGCCATCCCGGCCAAGGAATCCGCGCCTTTATCCCTCGGGACCTTGATTCGGCACTGGAGCGCAAACTACGACAATTGGTTCGCCTTGGCTCCGGCCCGACGGAAGCCGTGTTAGATTAGAAACCGCTTCTTTGGGGGAAGACCCACAGGCTATGGCCGGGTTAATCGCACTTTTTCTATTAGGGCTGGGTTGCGTATTTCTCTTACAAAATCGAGAACCCGTCCTCCTCTACTTTTTCGGCAACAGTTCCCAGACGGCGCTATTCCAGCTCACTCTACCCCTCGGCGCTTGGGTGGCTCTGTTTGCCTTGCTAGGCATTCTCCTAGGGTTATTTTTACCCCTTTGCTACCGTCTGGGAGGGCCCCCCCCAAAAGGTGTTGCCAAATCCAGCCCGTCGCCCCGTCGTTTAGAAGCGCCGCCCCCCCCGGCGCCGGAGAGACCCCCCGTGGAAACCTGGGACTGGAATCCCATCCCCGAGGCGGAAGATTGGCAGGAGCCGGAATCTGACCCAGTGCCCGTGCCTAAGGAGGCTAAACCTTTGGAACGAGAGCAAGCGCCGCCCCAGAGCCGTCAGGAGGGATCTGTATACCGTTACCAATACCGAGACAAAGAAACGTCTCCTCCGCCGGAGGGCATTTACACAGCGCCCTATCGAGTCATCGCCCCGCCCCAGACTCCTCCAACGGCGCCGGAGTCCCCCGAGAAGGAGGAAGAAGCGGACTGGATCTGATATAGGCGAGATAAGGTTAATAACAAAACCAAAGACTTGTGTGTATACCGTAGCCTTTCTAAGGGGGTTGGGGGGATAACGATTCGATTGTGTTCACCTTCCATTTAGTCCTGCTACACCGTCAGCAGATTAGCCGATAACTGATAACTGAATTTTACTCGTTCATATTGCGGTAGGTCGCCACCGAAGAGGGAGAAATGCCATTTAAATAGCGGAAAATCCAATATTTAAAGACCGTATCCAAGACAACGGGAAAAGTGGCGATGAAGAGAAAATTAAAATCCTGATTTTCCGGCAAGCCAAAATGCTGGGCGATGCTCTTGAGCACCACTTCCCAACCGTGGGGAGAGTGGAACCCCACAAAGACATCGGTAAAAAGAATGATTAAAAAAGCCTTGGCGGAATCGCTGAGACCGTAGACAATTTCGTCGATAAATTCCTTTAACACCTGAATCTCTTTGCGACTGGTAAAGAGAACGCAGATAAAAGCGATCAGAGAAAAGAGGTCTGCGAAAATATTGGCGATGGCGTTCGTGCCCACCCGACGGAAGTTTTCAGAAATTTCCGCGGCTTTTTCCCGCATTTTTTCGTTAATCTGCTCCGGCGTTAGGGGATCGCTAAATCCCAATAGTCCGCGGAAATGGAGAGAATATTCAAATTTTTGCAGTTCTTGGTAGGCTTCCGCTTCCATATTTTGATTGATAAAAACAATTTCAGCGTGTTGTTCAAAATAAGATTCTACTAAGGGCGTTAAAAAAAATGTCTTGGTCAACTGATGAATTAATAGGGGAATAATGACCAACATTAAAAGAAATTTAACCGACAGCGCCGTTTTGTAGCGGGAATTACGATATTGATTGAGGACTTTGCGTTCTCCTTCGTCCGACTGGGGATTCATGTTTTCCCGGAGACGGTCAACGGTGCGGAGGAAGGAGCGGGGCAAAACTCCTGTTTTATTAGAGGCGGTGTCAATTTTTTGGAGCGCATCTTCCTGACGAATCTGGCGGAAGGCTTGATGGCGGCTAGTGGCCCGGAGGGGCAAATTGGTCCCTCCGTTTTTGGACTCTAGGGGGCCGCCTAGATTACGGGGCGCTGGCATCTGGCGAGGGGAGGCGTAGCGCTGGAGAATCCCGTCGATCAAATCCAGTTTTTCCAAGGAAGACGGAGGAGGTTCCCCCGGAGCTAGGGCCCGACTGTAGGCCGACAATTGGCGCTCGATGGTTTGTAGGTGACGGTTGACTTCGGCGCTGAAATAGGCGATGGCGCTAGTGCCGTAATCGCTGTTTTGGGCGGAGATTTTTTTGCCGCCAAAGTATTGGTCTTCGATCTCTTTAACGGAGACCGCCGAGCGGAAGGCCTGGTCAAGATGGCGCTCTGGGTTCCCTCCCAACCATTGGGTCGTTTGTCGCCAGAGGGAAGTTAAATTACTCATGTTTGCTGTCCGCCCCTAGACCATAAACGAGTGAAACTGGGACTGGGGCTGGCGATGGCGCCAACGTCCAGGGCATAATGATTGGGATCTTAGCAGATTACTTTCAGGCGCTATCGTGTATCGCTCTATCTGCATTACGGGCCCGGCCCAAAGCGGCAAAACCGAGGCGCTTAGCGCCGAATTACAGGGCTGGCTCCGGGGATTGCCCCAGAATTTAACCCTGCCCCCAGGCAGTTTGGTCTTGGCGGCCAATAGAGCCAGCGCGCGGCAATGGCAGGAGCGCCTAGAAAGAACGCCGGAGAATCGTTTTTTGGAGCGGGTGAAAACCCCCTCCGGTTGGGCCCGGGAAGAAGTTTGCCTCTACTGGCCCCTGATTTTGGAGCAAACCTCCCTCTCCGCGCCCTTTCCCCTGCTTTTAAAACCGGAAACGGAACAGGCGCTAGCCCTGACCTGGGCCCAAACCCAGTTAGAGGAGTGGCCCCGTCGTCTCTCCCGCGTCCAACAGTATCGTCTGCTCCGTCGGGTATTGGATCTGATCCAACTGGCAGGGAGCGCCGGTATTGCCCTGGAGGAAATGATTCCCCGCCTAGAACTGGGCTACGGTCAGGAGGCGCCCTGGGGAGAGTTGAGTTGGGAAGGCGGGCGGCGCTTTCTCTCCGGCTGGCGGGCCTGGTGTTGGGAGCGGGGGTTCTTGACCTACGGCTTGGTGTGGGATCTCTTGGCTCAGATTCTTTTGCCCAACCCCGATTATCAAGCGTCTCTCTTCGCCCGCTACCGGGGCCTGGCGGCGGACGATCTGCAGGACTATCCGGCGCTGATGGGGGATTTGTTTCAACGGTTGGCGCCCCAGTTGGACTTCCTGGCGCTGAGTTATAACCCCGAGGGGGAAACCCGCTCCGGTCAGGGCGCCGACCCGGACTATTTAATTCAGGTGGCCGAGGCGTTAACAGCAGAGCGAAAAACCCTGGCGGCGCCCCCTAGCCTTAGGCAATTTTGGCGCCCTTTAACCCGAGAGATCCTGCAAGACCCAGAGGCGCCTTTACCCCCGTCCATCCAAGGTTTGCAAACCCTCTCCCGGGCGACGCTTCTGCGGGAGGTGGCAGAATTTATCATCGCCCAGATCAAGGCCGGTGCCGTTCGTCCCGAAGAGATCGCCATCATCGCCCCCGGTTTAGACGAAATCGCCCGTTACACCCTATTGGAAATCTTGACCCCGGCGGGCGTCCCCATCGAACCCCTGAACGAGCAACGGCCCCTCAACAGTTCCGCCCTGGTGCGGGCCTTCTTGACCCTCTTGGCTCTGCTTTACCCCGACCTGGGGGAATGGGCCCGTCAGGACGATGTGGCGGAAATGTTAACGCTTTTAAGTTTAGTCCCGGAGGGAAATCGCCTAGCGCCGAAAATTGACCCAGTTCGGGCCGGACTCTTAGCCGATACCTGTTTTGTCCCCGATCCCCAGGCGCCCCGCCTTCTGCCCTACCAGACCTATAACCAGTGGTATCGGTTTGGGCGCCAGGCCAGCGAGGCCTACGATGGACTTTGGCGATGGTTGGAGAAAATGAAAAGAAACTTGCCCCTCTCTCCCTGGACGACGCTGGAGCAGGCCCTGGAGCGCTTTTTACCCCCTCTCTCGACTCTAACCCCCGCCCAGCGTTCCGGCATTCAAGAACTGACGGCGGCGCTGGACCACTACGAAACGGCCCAAAACCACTGCGGCGTCACCGCTCCTAGCTTAATTCTGGGAGGTTTCCTGGGGATTCTCTATTCCGGCTCCGTCACGGCCAACGCTTATCCCCTGCTCCCCCTAGCGCCGCCCTCCCAGGCCATTGTTCTGGCCACCATTTACCAATACCGCTCCCTGCGGCAAGGGCACCCCTGGCAATTTTGGCTGGACGCTGGGGACGCCCTCTGGGAAAAGGGCGGTGCCGCCCAGTTATTCGGTGCTCCCCTCTGCCGGCGCCTGCGGCCCAAGGAAGCATGGACAACGGCGGACGAGGAGTCCCAGGAACAACGGCGCTTTGAGGGTCTCCTCAACGATCTTCTGGGTCGGGCCACGCGCAAAGTGATTCTCTGCCATAGCGACCTGAGCATCCGAGGGGTAGAACAAACCGGGCCTCTCCTGACCTGGATTCAACAGGCGCCCCCGGCGACGGGGGATTAGGAAAAACCCGGAAAGCGCCGAGATCCCCCCTAGCCCCCCATGGAAAGGGGGGAAAACTTCTCTAAGTCCCCCTTGTAAAGGGGGATTGTCCCACTGAGCTTGCCGAAGTGTAGGGGGATAAAGCCCGAAACTGAGTCTTTAACCGAGATCTGTGTACACCGTAGCCTAGGCCGCGGACGTCAGTCGGAAGGCGGCGCCGAGGCCCGCCACCATTTCAGCGGCGGTGATTTTGCCGTCGTGGTCGTTGTCCAGGGCGTCAAAGACGGCGTCGACGCCGGCCCATTCTTCCCGAGTGATGAAGCCGTCCCCATCCAGATCGTAGGCGTGGAAAATTTCCTCGGCGCCGTGTTGGATATGTTCTTGACCGTCCAGACGAGTCAGGCGCTCTTCCAGCAGGTGTTCCAGCGCCTCTAGCGCCTTGGTGAAACCGGCGATGCCCTCCGCCAGCTTTTCCGAAGCCATGGGGTCTTTCTGGTGCATGGCCGCAAAGGTCTCTTGATCCATGGGAATCTTTTCCAGATCTAGGGTCAGATTGGCGGGGTCGAGCTTGCGGGGTAGAATCTCTTCGGTGGAGCGTAGTTGATCCAGCAGTTTGGGGGAAATGGTGAGCAGGTCGCATCCCGCCAACTCTTGGATTTCGCCGATGTTGCGGAAACTGGCGCCCATCACCTCCGTGGCGTAGCCGAATTTTTTGTAGTAGTTGTAGATTTGGGTGACAGATTGAACGCCAGGATCTTCCGCCGGAGCGTAATCCTTGCCGGTCTCTTTAACATACCAATCGAGAATGCGACCCACAAAGGGGGAAATCAAGGTCACTTTCGCTTCGGCGCAGGCGATGGCTTGGTGGAGACCAAACAGGAGGGTCAGGTTACAGTGAATCCCTTCTCGCTCTAGGACTTCGGCGGCCTTAATGCCTTCCCAGGTGGAGGCGATTTTAATCAGCACCCGTTCCTTGCCGACACCCGCTTTGGCGTACTGAGCGATCAGGTCTCGGGCCTTAGCGATGGTGGCTTCCGTATCGTAGGAGAGACGGGCGTCCACTTCCGTGGAAACCCGACCGGGGATAATGGCCAAAATCTTCAGGCCAAAGGCCACCGCCAGACGGTCAAAGGCGAGGCTGACAATATCCGCCATGGCGGCGCCGGCGCCCAGTTCCGCCTTGGCTTCCAGTAGGGTCTGATCGACAATGGGCTGGTATTGGGGCATCTGGGCCGCCGCCGTAATCAGGGACGGGTTAGTGGTGGCGTCCCGGGGGGTAAAGGTTTCAATGGCTTGAATATCGCCGGTATCGGCCACCACCACGGTGAAGGCGCGCAGTTGGTCGAGTAGGTTTTGAGACATGGCGGGTCCTAGGGAGAAAAATCTCCTTCATCTTACCGAGGGGACTTAAACATGGGATTAAGAAACCCGCGGTTCCCCGTCGCACTCAACGCTCTAATTATTACAGCCCACCATGACTGCCGAATCAGCCCCTAACTCCCATTCTTGGACGCTTAGGAGTAAAGTGTCGCTCTACCGGCGCTCTGGGCCCCCCACCTCTCCCCGGGCCGTTAGTTTGGTCAAAATATCCTGAACTTCCGGCGGCAGTCGGCGCCGAATTTTTCCCTTGGCGGGGTCGATGGCCACTAGGGTCACCTTGCCTGTCAGACAAAGTTCCTGAGTCTCTAGGCAATCAATACGATAATCCCAATCCAGACGCACCCCTTGAATTTCCTGCATGGCGGTTTTCACCAGCGCCGTTTGTCCCATACGGAGGGAGCGGTGGTAGCGCAGGGAGAGATCCACCACCGGCAGGTCGCATCCCATGGCCACCAGTTCGGCAAAATCTACGCCAATGGCCCGGAGACATTCCACCCGGGCCGTTTCCATCCAGGTTAAATAGGCGCCGTGCCAGACGGCTCCGCTGTAGTCGGTGTGGTGGGGTTGCACCCGCACCAAAAATTCAAACCACTTTTCGGCGGTGGCTTTTAGTTCGGGGGCGGAAGCCAGACTTCCGGCTTCGGGGGGCAATTGAGGAGAGGCGGCCACGGGTCTAGGTTAGCAAAGACGGGACAACTCGCCTATTTTACCGCCCCGGCTCTAATCTTCCTCTTTAATGTAGATTTCGTCGCCCCGTTGATAGAAGTTATAGGTTTTACCGTGATCCTCGCAGTTGGAGCCGCGGGCGGCGTAGGGCGAAATTTTTGTCCGCACAAAGTTCGTGCGGGAGGTGGCGTCGTCGTCATAGCGGATCGTGAGTTGGGGGGAGCGATTCTCGCCGGGATAATCGTATTCCCAAATCATTTTTTTCCATTTCCCCGGCGCCACACTACCTTGATTCCAGTCGCTACTATCGCCCCAGCGATAGAAATAGTTAATTGTGTGCCCCGTCTCCGTGCCAATACAAGCCAAGGCAAATTTTGGTGCTTGAGCCAAGACCTTACCGTTACCAAATCCCAAGAGTGAGAGCAGGAGAGCTAAATTAAGTAACTTCATCGATTTAAGTTTCCTTGTACAAAAAAATGGTTAGGACATAACCACTCTTCTCCTACAGAGATCCTCGACTTAGGCGGGAAAATACGAGCGCCGATTTGTCGGCAATCAATTCCGCTTCTGAGTCTAGGTACTAGCGGTAGCTTAATGGACAGTCCTAATCTCTGTCTTAGCTCACTTTTCCAGTCATGGATTCCCCCACACAAGGGTTGAAGGCAAATTTAACGAAATCTTAAGTTTGGAGCTTAATCCCCAGAGAAGCGCCCTAAAATAAGGGGTTTAGCGTCCTTTTTAACATCACCCTTTCCGCCTTCCATGTTTCCCATCACTCGCCCCCGCCGTCTCCGTCAAAGCGACCCCCTGCGTCGTATGGTCAGGGAAACGACCCTTGCGGTTAACGATTTGATCTATCCTCTCTTTGCCGTGCCGGGGACCGGGGTGGCCAAGGAAGTGGTCTCTATGCCAGGGGTCTATCAACTTTCGGTGGACAAGATTGTGGAGGAGGCCAAGGAAGTCGCGGATCTGGGAATTCCTGCCATTATTCTTTTTGGGATTCCCGACGTTAAAGACGACGACGCTACCGGCGCTTGGCATGATTGCGGCATTGTCCAAAAGGCGGCGACGGCGGTTAAAGAAGCTTTACCGGAACTGGTGGTGATCGCCGATACTTGCTTGTGCGAATACACCCAGCACGGCCACTGCGGCTACCTGCAAACCGGCGATTTAACCGGCCGGGTCTTAAACGACCCCACCCTGGAACTGCTGAAAAAAACCGCGGTTTCCCAAGCCCGGGCCGGCGCCGATATTATCGCCCCCTCCGGCATGATGGACGGATTTGTGCAATCCATCCGGGGAGCCTTAGACGAAGCGGGCTTTAGCGATACGCCGATTCTTTCCTACGCCGCCAAATACGCCTCCGCCTACTACGGCCCCTTCCGGGACGCAGCGGAGTCTAGTCCCCAGTTTGGCGACCGGCGCACCTACCAAATGGACCCCGGCAACGCTCGGGAGGCGCTGAAGGAGGTGGAACTGGATCTGCTAGAAGGCGCCGATATGGTGATGGTGAAACCGGCGCTGTCTTATATGGATATTATTTGGCGCATTAAGGAAATGACTAACCTACCGGTGGCGGCCTACAACGTCTCCGGCGAATACGCCATGGTCAAGGCCGCGGCGCTCCGGGGTTGGATAGACGAAGAACGGGTGGCGCTGGAAACGTTACTGAGCTTTAAACGGGCCGGCGCCGATTTAATTCTGACCTACCACGCTAAGGACGCGGCCCGCTGGTTACAGAGTTAAACCCCATCCAGGTTGTCAGTCAAAGTCGTCGTTCAGCGCCGCTTTCTAGGGTGCATCGTCGTTGGCGGCGCATTGACTCCGGGACTGAGCGAGATCTATGGAAAACCAGCGCCGTTATAGACGCCCGATTCCGAGCAAAACCCCCCCAAGCGCCGGTCCCAGGGATCAGTCGGCAGGGCCTCTAGATAACCCAAATCAAACAGAATCCCCCAGGCGGGAATCTCCGCCCACTCCGGCTGAGCCAAAAGCCGGTCATAGTAGCCGCCGCCATAACCGAGGCGATAACCCCTCCGGTCTCCCCCCAGCGCCGGAACTAAGATTAGATCTACGGTTTGAGGCGCCAAGGGTTCAGTTAAATCAGCTGGTTCGGCAATGCCATAGGCACCCGTTTTCAGCGCCTGCCCCGGTTGCCAGCCATACCAGCGCAAATCGGCGCCGACGCAGACCGGGAAACCCCAGATTTTCGGCAGGGTAAAGAGAGCGCTCAGATCCGGCTCCTGGCGGGCACTAAAGTAAGCCAGCAGGGTTTGAGCGTCTTGAAACACCGGCCAAGCTCTTAACTGTTCACAAAGGCGTTCACTGCGGGACCGCCACTCCCGGGACGTCAAGGCCCGGCGCTGTTGGAGGAGACGGCGCCGGAGGTCGGCTTTAGAGGGAGGGGTCATGGTTTAGTTTGTAACGAAATGTAAAGATTTTAGCGTCATGGCGGCTTAGAGGCTTGACAGTTTGCGGGCAAGTGGTTAAAGTAGGTCGCTATACCCACCGGGTACTTTATTTAAAGCGCCATGCAGGACAAGCAAAAAGTCACGCTTTACCTCCCTCCCGGCATTCACCGGCAACTCAGAATCCGCTCAGCCATTGATACGGAATCCATGTCAGCCATTGTGGAGCGGGCTGTTGACTTCTACCTTAAACACCCGGAGCAAGTCGAAGCGGAGAACCAAGCGACCTACGGCAAAACCCATCAGGTTCACATCTGTCCCGAATGCGATGCCGCTTTGGTGATGCGGGACGGTCAGATGACTTCTCTGAAAAATCAGCCCAGCGTCCTTGCCGAAGACTTCTCCCTCGAAGAACTGGAAACCGTGGCCCCGGCGCCGGAAACCCCGGAGCGCCTGCTCATTCCCTGTTAATCGCCCCGCCCCCTACTTTTGGTCGATCCCATGAAAGAAGAGCTGAGTATTCTAGTTCAAGCTCAATATCCGTTGATCTACTTGGTCACCTCTGAGGAAGAGCGGGCCGAGCAGGCCATCGCCCGGATCGCCCAGCAAAGAACCCAGCACCAACGCTTGTTTGTCTGGACGGTGACGCGGGGCTTTACGGAATACGGGAAAGGGCAACAAACCCACCACAACACCATCTCCCCCGAGGCGGCCATTGAGTGGGTCGTGCGCCAATCGGAGGCGGGGATCTTTATTTTCAAAGACCTCCATCCCTTCATTGCGGCGCCAGCGGTGACCCGTTGGTTGCGGGATGCCATCGCCAGTTTCAAGGGCACAGAAAAGCTGATTATGCTGATGTCTCCCTATATGGAGATTCCCCTCGAACTGGAAAAAGACGTGGTGGTGCTGGATTTCCCCCTGCCCAACTTGGGGGAATTGCAGACAGTGCTCCAGCACCAGTTGGATAAGACCCGTTCCCGCCGCGCTGCGCCGGAAGCGCAGGAAAAACTACTCAAGGCGGCGCTGGGGCTGACCCAGGACGAAGCGGAGAAGGTTTACCGCAAAGCCTACGTTAAGGCGGGAAAACTGACGGAAACGGAAGTGGACATTGTCCTTTCCGAGAAGAAGCAGTTAATCCGTCGCAACGGCATCCTCGACTACATCGAAGAGGATGAAACCCTCAACGCCGTGGGGGGCTTGGACGAACTCAAAAGATGGCTGACCCAGCGCTCCGACGCCTTTACGGAAAAGGCGAGGGAATACGGGCTACCCCAACCCAAGGGGATGCTCATTCTGGGGGTTCCGGGGTGCGGTAAATCCCTCATCGCCAAGACCACCTCCCGCCTCTGGAGCTTACCTCTCCTCCGGTTGGACATGGGGCGGGTCTATGACGGCTCCATGGTGGGGCGCTCGGAAGCTAACCTGCGTAACGCCCTCAAAACCGCCGAGTCCCACAACCCTCAACATGACGCCCCCGCTGCTCGGCATGGTACTCACAAAAACAGAGCTTGCGCTCGAAGCGTCGGTCGCCCCGCCCACGCTGCTCACAACCGGTCACTCGTACACCAAAGACGC
>JBKCES010000422.1:0-3919 GCA_046304295.1 Cyanobacteriota bacterium
TCCCTGAGCTATCTTCACCATTTCCATTTTCAATGTTTAAAAATTGACCGTTCCTTTGTGGCTAAACTCCCGGCCGATCCTCAGATGACGGCGCTGGTTAAAGCGATAATTTCCCTAGCGCGACATTTAGAAATGGAAGTAATCGCCGAAGGTATTGAAACCCAAGACCAATGGGATTTTTTAAGGGAAAACGGGTGTGGCTGCGGTCAAGGGTATTGGTTTAGTCCACCGGTCGCGGCGCCGGAACTGGAGGCGCTGTTGGACAGTCAGCCTTTTCTGCTCTGAAAGATTAGAATAGCGGCTCTCTGAGCGTAGCCCGTTAATGTCCCCTGAGCGTAGCCGAAGGGCACAACCATCGTACTATCTCCCGCAATAGGGTAAGATCCGCAGTTAAAGATTTTAAAATTGACTAAAAATTAACCTTCTCTCTGATGAACCCGGAACCCATTCCTCCCATCACCCTTCCCCCGCTACGGGATCACCGCCAGGAACAGGTCTGGCTCCAGGCGGCGCTGGAAGCCTGGCTTAATGAAGAATACTTACCCGAAGCGGTAAATACCCAAATCGCCGAGCGGGCCGCTCAAATCTTTATCCGCCAGCGCCTAGAGGGCGAAAACGACCTTGGGGGGTTAGTTCTCGCCATTGTCACAGAAATGCAGGCCTTCGATTTTCGCAATAGTTTCTATAGCGAGTTCGCCGTGGCTAACGCGGTGGGGGATTTGATTCTGAAAAGTTTGGGCTACGACCGTTGTTGCGGCCAATCTTAACCCCCCCCCCTAAAGTCCCCCTCGGGCAAGGCTACCAACTAGACTTGACCACGCCGGGGAGCAGTCCCTGGTGGGCCCAGGAGCGGAGGACGTTGCGGCAGAGTCCGAAGTCCCGGTAGTAGGAACGAGGGCGTCCAGTGACCTGGCAACGGTTACGGCGCCGGTTGGGGGCGCTGTTGCGGGGCAGACCTTGCAGTTTTTGGTGGGCGGCCAGCTTATCTTCTAGGGTTTCCGCTTGGCGAAATTCCTCTTTGAGAATTTCCCGTTTGGCGGCGTATTTAGCCACCAGGCGGGCCCGGCGCTTGTCCCGCTCGATCATGGATTTTTTAGCCATAGGATTTTTGAATTAGAACTTTCAGTCTAAAAAGTCAGCGTTTCTCATCGTATCACACTTTGCAGATATCAGATATCAGTGATCAGATATCACGGCGAAGCGGAAACGGGGCAACTGTGGCAAAATGGGGCGTTAACGCTTACCTCAACAGTCTATGACAGCGCCGATTCTCTCTCTGCAAAATCTGCGGGTTTCCTTTCCGGGAGCGCCCCGACCGGCGCTGGGGGGTCTCAATCTGTCCCTCAATCCGGGGCAAGTTTTAGGACTAGTGGGGGAGTCGGGGTCGGGCAAGTCTTTGACGGCGCTGGCGATTTTAGGACTGCTTCCCCCGGCGGCCCGGCTTGACCCTGAGAGTGAAATTTGGTTCCGTCCCGCCCAGGGAGCGCCGGTCAATCTGTCGGCGCTGGCGGAGGCGGAAAAGCGAGTCTACCGGGGCGGGCAGATCGGCATGATCTTCCAGGAACCCATGAGTTCGCTCAACCCGGTCTATAGTATTGGGTTTCAACTGACGGAAGCGATTCGCCTCCATCAAAGCGTCAGCACCCAGCAGGCCCAACGTCAGGCGGTTGCCCTACTCCAGGAAACCCGGGTGCTCCCGAGCGATAGTCAGTTAGAAGCAGAATTTCTCAGCGCTCAAGCCCCAAAGCCCCAAGGTCAAGGCTCCGTGACCCAGATGTTAACTCAATACATAGAAAGGCGCCGGCGCCAATTTTTAGGGCGCTATCCCCACCAACTCTCCGGGGGACAACTGCAACGGGTGATGATCGCCATGGCCATTTCCTGCGGCCCAAGCCTGTTAATCGCCGATGAACCCACCACGGCGCTGGATGTGACGGTGCAAGCGGAAATTCTGCGACTGCTCCGGGATCTCTGCAAGACCCACCGGGAAATGGCCTTGATTTTTATTTCCCACGATTTAGGGGTCATTAACGAAATCGCTGACCAAGTGGCGGTGATGTACCAGGGGGAAATCGCAGAGCAGGGGTCTAGGGAGCAGATTCTTTACCAGCCCCGGCATCCCTACACCCAGGGTCTGTTGGCCTGCCGTCCCCGGTTGGCGCCCCAGTTGCGGAAATTGCCGACGGTGGGGGATTTTCTCGGTCAAAACCAGACGCCGCCGCCCTTGGAAATCATTACCCCGGGTCAGGAAAGAGAACGGTTAGAGCGCCTGTTAAAAGAGGAGCCTTTGCTCAAAGTTCAACACCTGACGGTGGAATTGGGACAACGGGGGGGCTGGCGCGCAGCGGCGCCGACCCGGATTTTAGAGGACTTAAGTTTTGAGGTTTATCCGGGGGAAACCCTAGGATTGGTGGGGGAATCCGGGTGCGGCAAATCCACCCTGGCCCGGGCGCTGTTGGGGTTAATTCCCGTCCGCTCCGGTTGCGTCTATTTTGAAGGGCAAGACTTAACGCGACTGTCTCCCCGCTCTCCTCGCTGGCGCTCCCTCCGGCGGCAAATGCAGATTATTTTCCAAAATCCTTACAATTCCCTCAACCCCCGTCGCACCCTCGGGCAAACCATCGAAGAGCCGTTGATCATTCACCAGGGACGGCGCTCTCAACACCGGGAACGGGTGCGCTATCTTCTCGAACGGGTGGGCCTCGATCCCGATTGGGTCTCCCGGTTTCCCCACGAACTCTCCGGCGGCCAGCGCCAGCGGGTCTGTATCGCCCGGGCCTTGGCGCTCAATCCCCGTTTTATTATTTGTGACGAATCGGTCTCGGCACTGGACGTGTCCATCCAAGCCCAAGTGTTAAATCTGCTCAAGGATTTACAGTCGGAATTTCAATTAACCTACATCTTCATCTCCCACGACCTGAGCGTGGTGAGGTTTATGGGAGACCGACTGATGGTGATGAAACAGGGACGCCTAGCGGAGGCAGTGGATTCGGCGCCGGCGATTATCAATCACCCCAAGAGCGACTACACCCGGCGCTTGTTGGCCGCCATCCCCCAGTTCCCCGAAGATTTAACCTGGCTGGCGGACGCTCAAGCGGGTTCCTAGCGCCGATGTTAAAAACCCTTGGAGCGCGAATCGCCCTCAAGATTTGCTAGGCTAGAGAGTCGCTAACCTGCGGCGGAGGGGAGAATTTAATCATGGCTTTGATTGTCCAGAAATACGGCGGCACCTCCGTGGGCACGGTGGAGCGGATTCAGGCCGTGGCCCGGCGGGTGGCGCAACAGGCCCGGGAGGGCGACAGCGTCGTGGTGGTGGTCTCCGCCATGGGCAAAACCACCGACGAGTTAGTGGGTCTCGCCCAACAGATCTCTCCTCAGCCCTCCCGCCGGGAGATGGATATGCTCCTTTCCACCGGGGAACAGGTCTCCATCGCACTTTTGAGTATCGCTTTGCAGGAATTGGGGCAAGCCGCCATTTCCCTCACCGGCGCCCAGGTGGGCATTGTCACGGAAGCGGAGCATAGCCGGGCCCGGATTTTGGAAATTAAGCCCGACCGTCTGCTTCAGCATTTGCAGGAGGGGAAAGTGGCGGTGGTGGCGGGGTTCCAGGGCATTAGTAGTTTAGAAAATATGGAAATCACCACCCTGGGCCGGGGCGGCTCCGACACCTCGGCGGTGGCCCTAGCGGTGGCTCTAGAAGCCAGTTGTTGCGAAATTTATACCGACGTGCCGGGGATTTTAACCACCGACCCCCGTCTGGTGCCGGAGGCCCGGTTGTTAACGGCCATTACCTGCGATGAAATGCTGGAACTGGCGAGTCTCGGCGCTAGTGTCCTCCATCCCCGCTCCGTGGAAATCGCCCGCAATTTTGGGATGCCCCTGGCGGTGCGCTCCAGTTGGATTGAGGACCCCGGCACCC
>JBKCES010000423.1:0-6717 GCA_046304295.1 Cyanobacteriota bacterium
CCCCGGTAGGGATTCGTTCCGTCCCCTTCCTCTAAGGGCGGCGCCGGCGGTAAATTGGGGGCTTGCCCCGGAGGGAGGAAAATAAATTCCCCCTTGTCGTGTTTTTTTAAACTCCAAATTTGGGGCGTTTGGCGCAGGCGGCGCTGGTCGGTGGGAATCTCCACCGCGTCCCGCAGGTAGAGATACAACTCCGTGGCGGTGATCACCCCGTCCCCCGCGGGTTTTCCTCCCTGGCCCGGGGGAAAAATATCCGCCGCGCCCGCCAGCGCCCGCAGGAGCGCCGCCCCAAAGGGCGAATGCTTGCCATTGTCCTCAGCGGCGCCGCGAGCGCCGTGTAAATCCAGATTATCGAGGGCAAACTGATCCGCCGCCGCCGAGGTAATCACTTGCCAAGCGGGGTCGCGAATAAAGCGCTCAAAGCGTTCTTGATGGATGGTTTCTTCGATGACCGCTAACTTGCGGGTGCTGGACCAACGAAAGGCGCCGGCAAAGCAACAGTCTAAAATGACTAAGCAATGGCGACAGGATAACTGGCTTAAGGCCCCTTCCACCCAGGGCATGGGCAAGTAAGTGGAAATATCTCCCAGTTGGGCGTCCTGGGGGATAAGGTAACCCTGGGGCCCTTCGTCTCCATTGAGGGCGATACCATGACCGGCAAAGTAAAACAGTAAACGCGCGGAAGGATGGTTGCCGAATACTTGAGGTAGTTTGGTCTCCAGACATTGCCTCAGCGCCGCTCCTGTGGCCTGACCTTCCGTGAGGAGAAGAACCTGATAATTGTATTCTTGCTCCAGGATGGCGGCGATGGCCTCGGCGTCCTGTCTGGCGGTTCCTAGGGGAGAAATTCCCCGACCGTAGTCGTTAATCCCGATCACTAGGGCTAGGTTCAGATGAAAGGGCGATGGATTCATGGCGTCCCTAGGTGGGGGTAAACCGGCGCTGGGCGACTTTAGCGTTGTCAGCCGTTGAGCGTTCCCCGATTATAACGACGGGGGATCCTGGGGAAACCCTTTTGAGTTCAGACCCTCAGGTATGCCGCTCTGGGCCGGCGCTAGAATAGACGCCTAACCCTTTCTTCAGTTAAGCCATGTTAGCTCTCCGGCCTCGCTTTCAGAGCTTTGAAGCGTATCTCGCCTACGAAGACGATAGCGATCAACGCTATGAATTATTCAATGGAGAATTAATTGCTGCGCCGACCGAATCGGGATTGAATTTTGAAATTGCTACATTTTTACTGCTTAAGTTTGTTGAAATTGTTGGTTATCGGCGCGTGCGGGGGCAGGGTTTAGAGTTGGAAGTCCAGGGGGAGCCGAAAAACCGTTTCCCGGATTTAACGATTATTCGAGAAGAGCATATTGCCCAATTGTCCAAACGGAATACCATTCGTTCCTTTATGGCGCCGCCCCTACTGGTGGTGGAGGTGGTGAGCGCCGGGGAGTTGCAACGGGAGCGAGACTATGTGGCCAAGCGCCAGCAATATCAAGCCTGCGGCATTCCTGAATATTGGATTGTCGATCCCCAGACCGAAACGGTTTTGGTGTTAGCGTTAACCGCGGGGTCTTATCAAGAAGTGGGCAATTTTAAAGATTCAATGGCGATTCAATCTCCCGGTTTTCCCCAGGTTAATTTAAGGGTTGCGGAACTTTTTCAGACTCAGGCGGAGAAGTTATCGCCATAGCCGGGCCGGGAGTTCGGAGTCTTTTCCTTCGTTAACTTTTGGATCAGGGTAAGCCATGACGACATTACTTGTGCAAGCGACCTCTGCTCCTCTGACCATTGATCTTCCCTCAACGGCGCCCATGACGGAGGAACAGTTTTGCAATCCAGTCTACAAGACTGTGCTAAGGTGCTGTATATTTGACTTTAGACCCCTAACTAAAGAAGGCGAGTGGCGAGTGACCTTAGCTCTCCTTTTAGCGTCATCGTAGAAAACGGCTAAAACCCAAAAACGAATAAACTAGCTCGTTCGAGTAATTTCCCACAATCGTTTGGTGGAACCTGTGATCTATTTATTCTGGCTGTAATGATTGAGTCCCATGGAAAATCGCCCTGTGAGAACTATCCTATTTTTAGCGGCTAATCCGAATAACTCAACCCAGTTACGGTTGGGGGAGGAAGCTAGGGAGATTGATGAAGGTCTAACCCGCTCCAAACAGCGCGAGCAGTTTAAGCTGGAACAAAAATGGGCAGTGCGACCCAAGGATATACAACGGGCGATGTTGGATTTAAGTCCCCAATTTGTCCATTTTTCAGGTCATGGTATGGGTACAGAGACCGCCGGGGATTCTGCCGAAGCGGGTCGCAAAATGGTTGCCGAGGTGGAAAACCCAGCCCCGTTGGAAGGTTTGGTCTTTGAAAATGAAACTGGACAAGCCCAATTAGTTAGCAAAGAAGCCCTAGCAGGACTGTTTGAATTATTTGCAGATCAGTTGGAATGCGTTTTATTAAATGCTTGTTATTCAGAGATTCAGGCAGAGGCGATCGCCGCTCATATTCCCTATGTGATTGGTATGAATCGGGCGATCGGAGATAAAGCGGCACGGGTTTTTGCGGTGGGTTTCTATGATGCTCTAGGAGCAGGAAAAGATATTGAGTTTGCCTACAAATTTGCTTGTAATAGTATTCGGATGGAAGGTATCCCTGAGCATTTAACTCCTGTGCTAAAAAGACGTTCTGACCTGCGTCAATCTCAACCCATAGCATCTTCTGCAACAGAAATGATCAACGATTCTGACTTTTATATTGCTTTCCCCTACGAAAACCGTTGCTATCAGGAAATTCAAAAACCAGGTTCCCTAATCCGTATTAAATCTCCTGATAAAATGGGAAAATCTACCTTAATGGCCAGAATCCTAGCCCATTCTGAAAAGCTCAGTTATCGTACTGTGTCCTTGGATTTAGCCCAAACTAATCAAAGATTTTTCAATGATATTGATAAATTTATGCAGTGGTTTTGTGCTTCCGTGGGAAAACCCCTAGAGATTCGAGTCAAAATAGAAGAGTATTGGGACGATATTTTTGGAGCGAATGACAACAGCACTGATTATTTTGAAAAATATCTTTTACAGGAGGATAGCTCCCCATTAATTTTAGCAATTGATGACTTTGATCGCATCTTTCAGTATCCTGACATTGAGACAGATTTATGTGGACTATTACGAGGTTGGCATGAATCTTCTAAAACTAAGAAAAAATGGGAAAAGTTACGGTTAATTATTGTTCATTCCCAGGAATCCTATGCTCAACGGGATATTAATCAATCCCCTTTTAATGTGGGTTTACCGATCGAATTAGAAGAGTTTACTTCTAGTCAAGTAGAGGAATTAGTACGCCGTCACGGTCTGAATTGGCAAGCCTCCGACATCCAACAGTTAATGAGTTTAATTGGAGGACATCCCTATTTAGTGCGATCGGCGCTTTATAGCATTGCCACAGAAGGGTTATCTTTAACGGAATTTTTACGAACTGCCCCGACCGAAGCAGGTATTTATGGTGATTATCTACGGGGTCATCTCAAAACTTTAGAAGACTATCCTGAATTGGGGACGGCGATGAAAGCGGTGGTAAATGCCGAACAGCCGATCCGATTGCGATCCGAAGAAGGGTTTAAACTGGATGCAATGGGTTTAGTGGTCAGGGTCGAAAACAATGTGAAACCGCGTTGTGAACTCTATCGTCATTATTTCAAAGCTCTTTTGGGAGGTTAAGCCATGACAACCCCGACGGAATCTTCTGCAAATGCTTTTAATTATCAAGTTGGGGGCAGTTTACCCAATAACTATCCTGCCTATGTGGAGCGTCAGGCAGATCGGGAACTCTATGAGCTTTTAAAGGCGGGGGAATATTGTTTTGTTTTTAACTCGCGGCAGATGGGTAAATCTAGTTTACGAGTACGAACTATGCAGAGGTTAACCCAAGCAGGAACTATCTGTGCAGTGATCGATCCCCAAACCAGGGGAACCAGTTTAAGCGAGGCTCAATGGTATGCAGGCACGATTAAGCGCCTCATTGATGATTTACATTTGGGAGAGGAAGTTGATTTTTCGGCTTGGTGGAAAGATTTGGATGCCCAGGCTATTTCGGTAGTGGAACGATTTTTTTACTTCATTGATCGAATTTTACTATCAGAAATTTCAGAGAAGATTGTTATTTTTATCGAAGAAATTGATAATTTACTGAGTCTTAAATTTGATACCGATGGCTTTTTTATTCTGATTCGTTCTTTTTATGAGCGACGAGCGGAAGACCCTCGATATCAACGCTTAACTTTTGCTTTTTTGGGGGTAGCAACGCCCTCTGATTTGATTGTCAGCAAACATAGTTCGGCGTTTAATATTGGTCGAGCGGTGGAAATGAGTGGTTTCCAATTTGAAGAAGCCCAGCCATTACTGGGAGGCTTAATCGGCCAAGTAAATGATCCTCCCGCCGTTTTGAGTTCGGTTTTAGCTTGGACAGGGGGACAGCCGTTTTTAACGCAACGGGTTTTAAGTTTGGTGCTTCAGCGGGGCCATCAGTCTTTATCGCCCCAGGCATTGGTTGAAGAGATTGTCACCACTAACATTATTGAGAATTGGGAAACCCAGGATGTGCCGCCCCATCTCAAAACGATTAGAGACCGCTTGTTACGCAGTGATGAGCGTTTACGGGGACAGTTATTGGGGCTTTATCAGCAAGTTTTAGACAGTGAAGAAAATCAACCCCCCTTTTTAAGGGGGGAAGGGGGGATCTCTACCAGTGAAACTAATGAACAACTACAACTAGAAAATCAACCCTTTTTGAGGGGAGAAGGGGGGATCTCCGCCGATGAAAGTTATGAACAATTACAGCTACGCTTAACGGGTTTAGTCGTTAAACAAAACGGCAAATTAAGGGTTTATAATCCCATTTATGCCCAGGTATTTAATCGGGCTTGGGTAGATCGGGCCTTAGCAGATTTGCGGCCAGAATATTATGCAGTGGCTTTTCAGAAATGGCAGGAAGCAGAGGCAGAGCAAAAAGCGTCATTTTTATTGCGGGGTCAGGCGTTACGAGATGCGGAAATTTGGGCTAAAGGAAAACGTCTGAGTGAGCAGGATGGTCGCTTTTTAGATAATAGCCAGGAAGCTGAAAAACGAGATATTGAGCAACGGTTAGCCGCAGAAGCAGAAGCTAATCGCATTTTAACGACGGCGAGAGAAGAGGCTGAAGTAAAACGAGAATTAGCTCAACGAGAATTAGCTGAAACTAAAACAGAATCAGACAAAATTATTACCAAAGCAAACCGGCGTAATAGATTTAGTTTATGGGGAGCCTTGGGGGCTAGTGCGATTGCAGGGATTGCAGTCCTTATTTCCATAAAAGCTGGAACTGACTTAAACACCGCTAACGAAGGTTTACAGCAAGCACGACAAGAGAGAGAGCAACTTGTTGCTGAAAAAAATACACTTATTCAGGACAAAAAACAGTTATCTACTAATAATCTTACTCTCAGTAAACATTTAAGAAATATGGAAGATAAAGAAAAACAAGCTCAGACAAAACTCCAAACTGCTCAAAAGAAAGAAAGAGATGCCCAACAAAAGTATAAACAAGCGCAAGCTGAAGAAAAAAGTGCTCTTCAGCAATACCAACAAGCGCAGGAGAAAATAGCGGCGGCTACAATTCAGCTAAGTCAAGTTCAGCAAGGAAAAGTTCTGGCAGAGCAGGAAAAAGAAAAACTCGAACTAGCAAAAAAACTAGCTGATCAACAATATCAATTGGCAAAAGCTCAAAAGCGGCAAGCAGAAATTGCGGCTCAACAGGCGCAGATTGCTGTCGAACGGGCAAAAACTGCCCTGGGACAAGTCAAAGAAGAACGAGAAACGCTCTTAGCGGTTAATCGCTTAGAAAAAGAGGGAAAAATTGCTCTAAATACAATTTTTAAGTTTGATCAAATTGCTAGCATTGTCAAGGCATTAGAAGTAGGGCAAAAAGCTCAAAAGCGAACCAAAGAGAAAGGAGAAAAGGGGTTTACCGTCAGTGTAGTCTATGCTATCCAAACTCTGCTCGATACTGTAGAAAATCGGGCGGGTTTGCCCTGGCAACACCAAACCCTTCTGGCCCATCAAGGAGAGGTCTGGGATGCCGCTTTTAGTCCCGATGGCAAACGCATTGTCACTGCCTCTATGGACAATACTGCCAAGGTCTGGCCCGTCGAAAATCTCGATCGCCTTTTAGAACGAGGTTGCCATTGGTTGAGGAATTACCTGGTGGTTAATCCCCAAATTCTCCAAAGTTTAGAAACCTGTCAAACCCCCGAACTGACCCAAGCCGGCGCTAGATATTTAATGACAAGCAGTGAAGCTCTCGCTAAAGAAGGAAAAATCACCGAAGCCATTGAAGGCTTTAAAACTGCCCAAAAATGGAATCCGAGCCTCTTCCCTGCTGGTTTTGACCCAGTTATCCGCGCCAAGCAACTTGCCGAAGCCGCCAAACCAGAATCTTAAACTTTTACCGTAATCACAATCTCTTTCGGGGAGCACACCAGTTTTGCTAGTTGCTTTGTTTGCCCTCATCCCCCAGCCCCTTCTCCCAGAGCGGGAGAAGGGGAGTTAAAGTCCCTCTCCCTCTTTGGGAGAGGAATTTAGCGATTATGTTGATTGTCAAGGCTAGGGCGTGTCATCAATTACGAGGATTGACTTTTAGGCTATCATGTGCGTGGAAATTACTTGAGAGGATAACCAGCGATGATGATAAGAC
>JBKCES010000424.1:0-10730 GCA_046304295.1 Cyanobacteriota bacterium
AGGTAGGCTTCGGCGCTCTCCTCCTCGATTTCTTCGGCGCTGACCCAGCGCAGTTTCAGCTTGCTATTAACGGCGATGGCGCCGTGGCCCAGGGCTTCCACCACGGATAGATAGGCGTCGCTCAGTTGAACGTATTTCCCCACCAGCGCCACTTCGATTTCCTGCTGGGGAGAGCGCATTTTCTCCACCAGGGATTGCCATTGGCTCAGTTGGGGGGGGCGGGGTTCCAGTTTCAGCAGTTCTAAAGTTTGTTGGGCCAGACCCTCCTGTTCCAAAATCAGGGGCACCTCGTAAATACTGCCGGCGTCTTGACAGGTAATCACCGACTCCACCGCCACGTCGCAAAATTCCGACAACTTTTCCTTCATGCCAGGGTGGAGGGGACGATCGCACCGACAGACCAAAACGTCGGGTTGGATACCGATGGAGCGCAGTTCCTTGACCGAGTGTTGGGTGGGCTTCGTCTTCATTTCCTTAGCCGCCGGAATCCAAGGAATCAAGGTGACGTGCATATAGAGGGCGTTATGGCGCCCCACCTCTTTGCGAAACTGACGAATGGCTTCCAAAAAAGGCAAGGATTCAATATCCCCCACCGTGCCGCCAATTTCAGTGATCACTAGATCGGGACTGGTATTCTGGGCTACCCGCCAGATCCGGTCCTTAATTTCATTGGTGATGTGGGGAATCACCTGCACCGTGCCCCCCTGATAGGCGCCGCGGCGCTCCTTATTGATCACCGCCTGGTAGATTGACCCAGTGGTGACGCTATTGAGGCGGGACATAGAGGTGTCCGTAAAACGCTCGTAGTGCCCCAGATCCAAATCCGTCTCGGCGCCGTCTTCTGTGACAAAGACTTCCCCGTGTTGGTAGGGACTCATGGTGCCGGGATCGACGTTGATGTAGGGGTCGAGTTTGAGAATCGAGACCGAATAATCCCGAGATTTGAGCAGGCGCCCCAGGCTGGCGGCCACAATCCCCTTACCGATACTGGAAACCACCCCGCCGGTGACGAAGACAAATTTGGTCATAGCAGCGCTGTCTCCCCATAATTCCTAGGGTATTTTAGGGCATAGCGGGGAAGGCGGAAGACTTTTAACGTCCCTCCAGCCCGGCGCCGTAACGCCAGGCCTGAAGACGTTGGTTAAAGCGATATTTTTGCTCTGGCGACCAGGATTGAGTCAGGGGTTGGAACTTTTCCCCGAACGGCGCTAGGGCGCTGTAGAGACCGAGGTTCAGATAATGCTTGAGCCAGTCCGTTAGCGGCTCTAGCCCAATCTGGGGCAGAAGGGGCAAAACCAGTCCGGGATTAGCTCGGATTAGGGTTTGACTGAGGCCGCCAAATTGGATGACGTCCGTTAAAAACGGCTCCCAAACCCGTTCCCCCAGCACCGCCATAACTTGAAAAATTCCCCCCATGAGTTGATTAATTTGTTGGGGATTAACACTCTGGTTTAAGCCGACGCTCATGGTTTTTTGAAAGAGCCAGGTGACGGCGATATTGGGCTGGTAGGGTTGGAGCAACGCCAAATTTTCCCGACTGAGATCGTCCAATGCTAACAGTTCCGCCACCCCCGTCGTTAACCGCGGTAAATGACGAACCATGGCCCCAAAACCGCCAAAACTAATGGGACATTGAGCGCCGGCGCTGTCGCCAACAGCCAAAACGCGGTCGTAGGGAACCTGAAGGGGACTGTCCCGGTAGGCGGGAAAAAAGCCCCATAGCACCCGTTTCAGGGTTAACTGCTCCAGTTCGCAATTTTGATATTGGGGGAGATAGGCAAAGTACTCTGCTAACAAAAACTCTAAACTAAAGCGTTTTGGCTCGGCATCGACATAGGTAAAGAGGTAGGTCGTGCGCCCGTCCCGAGCCGGAAAAGCTTCCCAAAAATATTGGCACTGGTTCAAAATGGGGGTAAAGGTAGCGATTAAATCTCCCGTATCATTTTGAGGATAACCCTGAGCACAACCGCCCACCACTAAACAGACCGCGTCGGGTTTTTGTCCGCCCCGAATCTGTTGAACAAGGGGGGAGAAATGGCCCATGGCGTCGATCAATAAACGGGCGTCACAAGAGACGGCAACGCCTTCTTGTTGAACCTCGACTCGGACGCCCTGGGGATGAACCGTCAGCCGCTCAAATTGGGTATGCTCCCATAATGTCCCCCCGGCGGCCAAAAATTTCTCCTTTAAGGTCGCTAGCAGATAAACCGGATCAACGCCAATGTTAAGAATGTCCCGCACCCACAATTCGTAACTTTGATGGAAACTGAGGCGGGCCGGATTGTATTCGCTGGCGATGGCGGTTTCTAACTCTTGAGGTGTCAACAAATCCAGTTTTAAAAACGTTTCTAACTCCCGCCGGGAAATATTCCATTCCTGTTCCCGCCCCCGTAGGGCGCCCCGTTCTATCACCAACACCTTAAAGCCCCGCCTTTGCAAAGCCGCGGCCAGTAGAATGCCTAGGGTGCCCCCGGCCACGATCAGATCCAGTTCCGGCTCCCCTAGGGAGTCTTCAGAGCGCCGTAGAACTTGAGGAACCGGCAATTCCCCCCGACGCAGTTGAGACCAGCGCCGATCCGCTAGAGCCAGATTTTGGCGAGGAGCGCCGGGTAATTGATCAAAACAAGGAGGCAAACCCATCGCAGTTTCGCAAGTTTAAAATTTCTCTTCCTTAACCCATTATTCCTAACCTCCGGCGCTTTGGGAGTCAGTCTGGGGAATGAATGATGGAAGACTCTTGAGCCGTTAGCGTCAGCGCCAGTTGGTAAAGCTGACGGCGGGGCAGTTGGGTGATTTGAGCCAGTTGGCGGCTGGCGTCGGAGCGGCTTAGCCCTTGAGCCAGCAAGGCTTGTAATTCCGCCTGAAGATGGGCCGCTGAAAACGTCGGCGCTGTTTCCCGCTCTCCTTCCACTAAGATGACAAACTCTCCCTTGGGCGCCTGAGTTTGGTAATGACGGCAGGCCTCCCCTAGGGCGCCGCTCCAAAATTCTTCATGGAGCTTGGTCAACTCCCGGGCCGTCACTACCCGGCGCTCGGCCCCAAAAACTTCTACCAGCGCCGTTAGGGTCGCCAGGAGCCGATGGGGCGCTTCATAAAAAATGAGGGTGCGGGGGTCTGACAGTAAACTTTGCAGGCGCTCCTGACGGGGTTTGGCCTTGGGGGGTAAAAAGCCTTCAAAGGCGAAGCGCTCCGTGGAAAGACCCGAGGCCATCAGCGCCGTTAAACCGGCAGTCGCACCGGGAAGGGGAATCACCGGAATCTCCGCTTGACGACAGGCCGCCACTAGATCGGCGCCGGGGTCACAAATGCCCGGCAGTCCGGCGTCGGTCACGAGGGCTAAATCTTGACCCTGTTGTAGATGGTCTAAGAGGTAGGGGAGGCGAAATTGACGGTTATGGTCGTGGTAACTGATTTGGGGCGTGGCAATGCCAAAATGCTGGAGCAGTTTTCCCGTGTGGCGGGTATCCTCCGCGGCGATGAGCGCCACAGTTTTGAGAATACGCACGGCCCGAAAGGTCATATCCTCTAGGTTGCCGATGGGGGTGGCCACTAAATACAAGGCACTCATGGAAGTTATAGCCAATGTGTCACAAGCGAGAGGCTTCCGGTGATAAGGGTCTGTCGCTTACCCCTACAATACAAGGGTTAGGGCTAAGGCCGAAATGCGGACTAAAGGCAAAAGCGAGGCAGTTCCCACTGGCAATCAGTCTCCGCTCTTGCGAGCTTTATATTGATCTTGCTCACAAATATCCTTAAAATTAAATCACTGTTGTTAAAATTGCAGTTGTCAAAATGGCAAAATCCAAGCAAGTTCCCACCTCCATGCAGGCGAAGTATGATAGCATTTGTGAATTAACTGACGCCTTTTGCGATCAATTTCTCAATGATGAGTATAAGTCCTTAATTCAGTTGGCTGTGGCGGCCTTATGTCCCAAGCGTCCCTCTCCCCTTAGCAAAGGCCGAGTCAATTCCTGGGCGGCGGGTTTTGTCCACGCACTCGGAACGACCAACTTTCTCTTTGATCCGTCCCAAAGTCCCCACTGTAAATCCTCAGATATTTATACCTATTTCCAGATAGCGAGTAGCACCGGACAGGGAAAATCAAAAGAAATACGGGATCTCTTGAAAATCAGTTATTTTTCCGCTGATTGGACGTTACCGAGTCGCATGGATGATAATCCGATGCTTTGGATGATAGAGATAAATGGGTTGATCGTCGATGCGCGATCGATACCGAGGCACCTTCAAGAAATTGCTTACCAAAAAGGACTGATTCCCTATATCCCCGGAGAGCAATAATGGTTAATTGTCAATCAACGCTACCTAAAAACCCTGCTCAGAGATCCCGCCGATTTAAACATCCTCCTTCTCACCGCATCCATCGGCATTTTGCTGATTAATTTAGCCATCGTCGAGGAAGAGCCTTTTTTACTGGAATCTAAACTCGCCGCCTTAGCTAGGACTTGGCTTATCGCATCCTGCAGACTAGTGAAAACGCTCTTTGCTTGCCCTCATCCCCCAGCCCCTTCTCCCAATTTGGAGAGAAGGGGAGCCAAAACCCTCCTACCGAGACTGTCCCCTAGTCAAGAGAGTACCGCCATAGTAAAGCCACAAGAGCCTAAAAAATGGGGAGCTTATGGCAAGGACGATGGGCTCGGCTCTTTTTCCAGTTAATCAAGTCCGCTTTTATCGCATTCCCTCCAAGGTATCGGTTAGGACTTGATCCCCCATTTGGATCTGAAACAAACCCTTCCGGGGATACTCTAAATCGACAATGACATAAACAACGGTGGAAATCAAAAAACAAAAGAGAACCACATGAAAATAAGGGCGTTTGGGATTGTTGGCTAAGTTGTAGCCAATCAACAGCGCCGAGACAACGGCGAAAGTAAACAGAAACAAATAAACAATTTTAGGGGGATGGTTGATGGCGGCCTGATTTCTGGCGCTGGCGGAGTCAATCATCTCATTGGCGGCGCTAAGGGCTAAAGTCATAATCGCCGGATGCTTCTCCTGTAGGACAGCATCCGAAGTTAAGCGCCAAATTTGAGTTTGAAGCGTCGTCGTTTTGGCCAAAATTTCTTGGGTTAAGCTGGGACTGTCAAAGCTAGCGTATAGCTTAATTCTTTCCTCTAGGTACTCTCGATAGAGAGGACGCAACGTCGCTTGATCCGCCGGCGCTAGCAGATCCAATCGTAGATAAGCGGTTCCAATTGCGTTGGCTTCGTTGACCACAGAGGCCCGTCGACTATTCAGACCGCTCAACGCATTGGTAAAGGTAAAAGCCAACAATAAGCCCAATAGTCCAAAGATGGCACTATCAATTGTTCCCAAACCCTCGATCTTACCGTCTTGATCTTGACTCAAATCGTTTTTGCCCTTGCGATAGCCGATCTCAACACCTCCTACCATTGTTAAAAATAGAGATAGGGCGAAAAGTATAGTTCCCGTTAAAAAACCCATGAATTTAGTCTCCAAAATCGAGGCGATAAGTAAAGCTTATCATGGACTGTCGCGCATTATTGCGACTGGTATTTAGACTCATTCTCCGACTGTTGGAATAACTGAAAATATGGCGAATCGATCAAGACGGGTCATTGTTGGGAGCGCCGGACTGGTTAATTGAAATGCTTTCCCTAGATCACAATACCCTCAACGGCTCAGTTCAGAAGCAGGCGAGATTCCGGCGATAGGAGTCCTCCTCTAGTCCCGGGCCATCTTTACATAAGTTTAAATTATTAGAATATTTGAAAGATTCGATAGCAAATTTCTGCCAACACGTTGCTTGTGAGCCAAAACAGCATACACTTAAAAAGATGATAG
Source organism: Cyanobacteriota bacterium (assembly GCA_046304295.1). Classification (GTDB taxonomy): domain Bacteria; phylum Cyanobacteriota; class Cyanobacteriia; order Cyanobacteriales; family Microcystaceae; genus Synechocystis. The sequence goes on from JBKCES010000424.1 coordinate 5,824, forward strand.
AAGCCCAAAGCATAGTCTTAAGTCTATTGCGTTAACAGGCTTGACTCAAAGCGCTGATCCCTGTCCTCCCGTCACTATTCTCAATTATCTCCATGGAGTGAAAACCATGAATAAATTTGAACCGAGATCCTCGCCGCCATTATTGAAGAAGGACGAGGGCTGGCTCGTACAGATCTATGGTGCTCAGCGCCGCCTACTCTGCGTATTAGACCCTTCCCACGGCTGGATGTTTGTGATTGGTTTCGGCGCCGGTTTACTGGTCTCGCTCCTTTGGATTAACGCAGAACGCCAAAGTCCATCTTCTGCGGTTCCAGCTACCGTTAAGTCGCCTCCGTTACAAGTCGATTGAGAGCCTGAATGGACTCGTTTTCCCGGAGACCTAGCGATTGACTTTCCAGACAACCTTTCTTCAGAGTAACAAGAAAAACTTATGGTTTAAATTTAAGATTTTGTGGATAACTTGAGGTGAAAAATCACCAAAAGTCTTGGTTTTTAGGATAGACTTGGCAGTATAGAGACCCAGAGCAGAATAGAGTAAAAGCTATTTTGCTTCAGATAAAGCGGCATTAATTGCCGGTTTTCTCAAAAAACTAGGTCTTATACCCTAGCTATTGAATAGGGAATAAATTTCACTCTTACTACCCTTTTTTTATTTAGTTTAATTGAATTTATACATCAAAAGAGGAGACTTTGATGGATTTTTTGTCCTTGTTTTTAACAGATTTTGTCAAGCAGTTACAGTCCCCCACACTGGCTTTTTTGATTGGTGGGATGGTCATTGCCGCTCTTGGGAGTGAATTGGTAATTCCAGAGTCGATTTGCACGATCATTGTCTTCATGCTACTCACCAAAATCGGACTCACTGGTGGCATTGCCATCCGTAATTCCAACCTGACGGAGATGGTGTTGCCCATGATCTTTGCCGTCATCGTCGGGATTGTTGTTGTCTTTATCGCGCGCTATACCTTAGCCAAACTGCCCAAGGTCAAAGTCGTTGACGCGATTGCGACCGGGGGATTATTCGGCGCCGTGAGTGGCTCTACCATGGCCGCCGGGCTGACGGTGCTGGAAGAACAAAAAATTTCCTACGAGGCCTGGGCCGGTGCGCTCTACCCCTTTATGGATATTCCGGCGCTGGTGACGGCGATTGTGGTGGCTAACATTTATCTCAACAACAAAAAGCGTAAACAGGCGGCCAAATTGCCCCTGGAGGAGTCTCTGAGTAAACAGCCCGTCGCCTCTGGGGATTATCCCAGCACCCGCCAAGAATATCGCACTGAGAAAGAGCCAGAGGATAATCGGGTCAAAATCTGGCCGATCATCGAGGAAAGCCTCCGGGGCCCCGCCTTATCGGCTATGTTGTTAGGCCTCGCTCTTGGCATCTTCACCCAACCGGAAAGCGTCTATAAAAGCTTCTACGATCCCCTCTTTCGCGGCTTGCTTTCGATTCTGATGCTGGTCATGGGTATGGAAGCTTGGTCAAGGATTGGCGAACTCCGCAAGGTTGCCCAATGGTACGTCGTCTATAGCGTGGTGGCGCCCTTTGTCCACGGCTTAATCGCCTTCGGTCTTGGCATGATTGCCCACTACGCCACGGGATTCAGCCTCGGCGGCGTCGTCATCCTAGCGGTTATCGCCTCCTCTAGTTCGGATATCTCAGGGCCGCCCACCTTGCGGGCCGGGATCCCGTCAGCCAATCCCTCCGCCTATATCGGCGCTTCTACGGCCGTCGGCACGCCTATCGCCATCGGCCTCTGTATTCCGTTCTTCGTCGGTCTTGCCCAGGCCATCGGCAATCCCTAGTCTCGAATGCTTTATGATCTGTCTGGATTTTATTGTACCGACAGATCATTACTGATCAACGTAAACACGTAAAGAGGTCATTAACATGGCTAAACCCGCCAAAAAACTCGTCATTATTACGGAAAAAATTCTGCTGAAAAAGATCGCCCATATCATCGAAGAAGCCGGGGCTAGCGGTTATACGGTGCTGGAAACCGGCGGTAAAGGGAGTCGCAACGTGCGCTCGTCGGGGCAACCCAACGTTTCTGACACCACGGCCAATATCAAATTTGAGGTTCTCACCCCTGATCGAATTATGGCCCAGAATATTGCCAATCAGGTCGCAGAGAAGTTTTTTACCAATTTTGCGGGTATGATTTATCTCTGTGACGCCGAGGTTCTCTACGGGCAAAGTTTCTGTGGGCCCGAGGGCTGTGGAATCTAGACGACAAAAACTAAGCGCGCTCGGAGAACAGGGGCTGAGGCGTTGGCTTCCTCTGAACTTAGAGCGCTTTCCCAAGAAAAGGTTGGCTCCCCTAGAGTAATGGCGGCGCTGGCCACCGCCATCCAACCATTGAGTAAAGGAAGCAATGAGAACAACGGGCTTAATTGATTGGCACCAAGAACACAAGCTTTTATAAGCATCTTTCTTAAAGGACGAGTATACGGACACTTCGCTGGCAATTGCCGAAGGCCGCCGAAGTTGGTTGAGCGTTTTTGGCTAGAATAGCAGGATATTAAATTCCGCCAATGTCAGGCGCCGGAGATATGAAAAGGGTGAATCAAGTCCGCTCGGAAAGCTGGCAACCGATCGTGGGCGGTATCTTAGCCGCCCTGCTGGTGTTAATCTCTCTTAACGCCTTTGTCATCATTAACCCTGGTCAAGCGGGGGTCTTGAGCGTTTTAGGGAAAGCCCAGGACGGGGCGCTGTTGGAAGGCTTGCACTACAAACCCCCCTTTGTCTCCTCTGTGGATATCTACGACGTTACAGTGCAAAAATTTGAGGTTCCGGCCCAGAGTTCCACAAAAGATTTACAAGACCTTTCCGCTAGCTTCGCCATCAATTTCCGTCTCGACCCGACCCAGGTGGTACAAATCCGCCGTACCCAAGGCTCTTTGCAAAATATCGTCGCTAAAATTATCGCCCCCCAAACCCAGGAATCTTTTAAGATCGCCGCCGCTAGACGGACAGTGGAGGAAGCCATCACCAAACGGAGCGAACTGAAGGAGGATTTTGATAACGCCCTCGATTCCCGTTTGCAAAAATACGGCATCATTGTCCTCGACACCAGCGTGGTGGATCTGAACTTCTCGCCAGAGTTCGCCCGGGCGGTGGAAGAAAAGCAAATCGCCGAACAACGGGCCCAACGAGCGGTTTACGTGGCCCAGGAAGCGGAGCAACAGGCCCAGTCCGACATTAACCGGGCTAAGGGGAAAGCGGAGGCCCAGCGCCTGCTGGCGGAAACCCTCAAGGCCCAGGGCGGTGCCCTGGTGCTCCAAAAAGAAGCCATCGAAGCCTGGCGGGAAGGCGGTGCTCAGATGCCCAAGGTGCTGGTGATGGGCAACGACAAGGGCGGTGCGATTCCGTTCCTCTTCAACCTTCAGGACGCGATTAACCAATAGGTTGCCATGGCTCTGCCCCCGCCCCGCCAGAAACAACTGCAAACCCTTCTACAAAAATTAGGCTTACCCTCCACTGCGCCGGTAGATTGGGAACTCTTGGATTTGGCGCTGACCCATCCCAGCGTTTCCCCCCAGAAAAACTACCAACAATTGGAATTTACAGGGGATGCGGCGCTCCGGTTGGCGGCGGCGGAGGTGCTGATGGAACAATACCCGGAAGCGCCGGTGGGGGAGTTGGCGGCGCTCCGCTCCATCATGGTCAGCGACCGGCTTCTGGCGCAGTGGGCGGACTTGTACAACCTAGAGCGCTACCTCTGGATCAGCCCTAGCGCCCTCAGTAACTCGGCTGGCCGGGCCTCCCGTCTGGCGGACGCCTTTGAAGCGCTTCTCGGCGCCCTGTATTTAAGCGTCCGAGACATGAGCCTAGTGCGTCCTTGGCTGGACGAGCATCTTTCCCAGGCGGCCCAAACCATCCGCCAAGACCCCGCCCGCCAGAATTATAAAGACGCACTTCAGGAGTGGTCCCAGGGGAAATATAAATGCCTACCCGAGTACCAAGTGGAGGAAGTCCCCGCACCTGCGGCGCCAGAGCGGCGCTTTCAGGCTCAGGTCTGGCTACAGGGGCAGTTATTGGCAAGCGGGGAGGGGAGTTCTAAAAAAAGCGCCGAGCAGGCCGCGGCCCAAGCCGCTTTTTACGCCCATATCCAACCGCGCAACGGAGAAAATCCGGCCTTTGGGGGTCATTCCTAACCCCGAATCACCGTAAGCCGGCGCCTGGCAGGACTGACCGTTTCCTCTTTGGGTGTCTACCGTCATTTCCTATCGGATATTCAACTATAGCGGTCGTAGATGATTCGTAAATCAAGCTCTTCGCAATTAAAGACAAAATCACCCCCCCACCCCTCCAGAGGAGAGGTGGGGGGGTCAAACTGCGAGATGAAGACGAAATTCATAAATAATTTGTGATGGATATATAGCAGTCATAAATAATTTGTAAACACTTAAATGCCTAAACCTTTACAGGTAGAGCTTTTTGGTGGAGGAGAATTTAGGCTCTTGTGGGTTTACTATGCTTGACAAAATAACGTTTTATGAGGTAGAGCAGATTTGAGTGGGGTCTCGCATCAAAATGTAATCCTTGTTACAAAACCATATGCGAGCCTCAAGACCCAGAATTTACAACCTAGATGTGACCGCTATAGCATTTTCAAACGAGACGTAAACGCCACCTACTCCAAAACCCCGACGGGTAAAGGGCTAGCAGGGGCTTTGTTCATGACTCACCTGTAAATGCTATATATAGATTTATAACAGGCCTAAGTGAATCATAAACAGGCTCTGGTTAGATCCCCCTTTACAAGGCTACGGTGTACACAGATCTCGGTTAAAGACTCAGTTTTGGGTTTGATCCCCCTAAATCCCCCTTTACAAGGGGGACTTTGAGAAGTTTTCCCCCCTTTCCAAGGGGGGTTAGGGGGGATCGTGACACTTGTGTGTACACG
>JBKCES010000425.1:0-6327 GCA_046304295.1 Cyanobacteriota bacterium
GGGGCGTTTTGGTTTACGCCACCTGTACCCTCAATCCCCAAGAAAATCAGGCGCAAATCCAGACTTTTTTAAAGGCCCATCCCCAGTGGCGTTTGGCTCCCCTGACGGCGCCGGATTCCCAACAGGCGGAGGAAACCCTAACCTGTTGGCCCGATTCCTGGTGGGGGGACGGATTCTTCATCGCCAAGCTTCGGCAATTCTCATAGAAGAGGATTGGCTAGGACAGTTTTAGACTCCCCCTCGCCCCAATATTGTCCTTATCCGTGGTCAAAGAAATTAAAGCGAAATTCTGAAACCACGACCTTCCCATGCCCCAATGGCTGGGACTCTCTCTGGCGGGGATTGCGGCGCCCATGGCCCGGCCTCGGAATTCAAAGAACAGTTTCCCTCACCCTCGCGCCTCTTGTGACTCCGTCAGCATTCCCGACACCCTTGACAAGCGGCGAGGATTGGCTAGGATGGTTTTAGACTCCCCCCTCACCCCAATATTGTCCTCATCCGTAATTTTTCCTAGACGCCGAAGCCGTCGTCGCTTCTTGGGCCTATGTTTAGCCGTTTACAAAGTCTATTTGGTCGCAAATCCCAGGGGGTGGGTTTGGAAATTACGCCAGAGCGCCTCAATTTAGTTCAGCTTTCTAACTCCGGCTCTAACTATAAGTTAATTAAGTATTGTTACACCACTCTACCGGAGGGTATTTTCGAGGAAGGGAAAATTGTGGACTCTCCCTCCCTAGCGGAAATCATCCAAGAAATGTTTAAGGAGAATAAAATCTCCACCAAACAGGTGGCCACTGCGGTTCCCATGCGGGAAGCCATTATTCGCATCATCCCGGTGCCAGCGGAGTTGGACGACACCGAACTAAAGGACATGGTGCTCAACCACGAGGCGGCACTCTACCTACCCTACCCGAGGGAAGAGGTGGATTTAGATTACCAAAAGCTGGGTTTTTTTGAGGACGACGACGGCATCGAAAAGGTGCAGGTGCTCCTGGTGGCCACCCGAAAGGAGGTCACGGACTCCTACCTCGACACCTTCCAGCAGGCGGGCTTAGACGTTAATGTTTTAGAAATCAACAGTTTTGCCCTGATTCGCACCATCCGGGAGCAACTACGACAGTTTGGCTCCAAGGAAGCGGTGGTCTTGATTGACATTGAGTTTGACAATACGGAAATCGCCATCATTGTGGACGGGGTGCCGCAATTTTCCCGGACGGTTCCCATCGGCACTTTCCAGATGCAAAATGCGCTCTCCCGGGCCATGAACCTGCCCCCCTCCCGCAACCCGGAGATTTTACAGGGCATGACCATTCCCGTGACTCAGTTTGACACCCTTAGCACCCAGGGGACGGCGGTGAACCCCGGTATGACGGCGCTGATGCGGGTGTTAGGAGAACTGACGGACGAACTGCGGCGCTCCATTAACTTTTATCTCAACCAAAGCGATGATCTGGAGTTGGTGCAACTTCTGCTGGCGGGGCCCGGCGGCGGGCTGATGCAGTTGGACGAATACCTAACCCAGCGCCTGAGCATTCCCACGGTGCAGGTCGATCCCTTCTCGGCGCTGGCCATTGACGCCGATCAGGAATTTTCCCCCATCGAGCGCCCCAGTTTAGGAACCGTAATTGGCCTCGGCCTGCGACAAACCTAACCTGATTTACGTCAGCGTCTAACGACGAGAAAACTCGATTGTAAGGAAGGAAATCACTGCCATGTACGGCCTCGATGTCAATTTTCTCAAAGACCGCAACCTAGACCCCGGCAAAACGGCGCCAACCATGACCCTAACGGCGCCGAAGACTTCTATACGGGAGCAGTTGCCCTTGATTATCGGCGGGGCGGTGGCAGGGCTTTTGGTGGCGCTCTCGGGCTTAAGCATTCTTCTGGTGAACTGGCAAAAAGGCCAGACCCAAACGAATCTTCAGGCGCTGGAAACGGAACTGGCCCAACTCAAGGCCCAAAACGCCAAGATTCAGGAGTTGGAAGCCAAGGCGGCGGCGATTCATCAGGACTCGGATGCTCTGGTGGGGGTCTTTGGGCAAATTAAGCCCTGGTCGGCGCTGTTGCAAGATTTGACCGACCAAATGCCCCAGGGGGTGCAGATTAGTAGTATTCAACAATCGGGGCCCACTCTCACCTTGAACGGCTTTGCGACGGGTTACGACGTTTTAAACGATTTTCTCCTCACCCTCCAGTCCTCGGAGTTTTTTCAAGGCGATAAAACCAAGCTCTTAACCGCCACCACCGGCGCTCTGCCCGTCACCGCGGAAGGCGCCACGGTAGAAAGTGGCGAGATCAAGGAAGGAGAAGAGGCTGGCGCCCCAGGGATTCGCATTCCAGCGGGAGTGAAATATACCATCGAAACCCAAATCACCGAGAAACCAAACCCGGAGCTTCTCAACGCCCTGATTCGCAAAGGGGCCTCGGGTTTGGTTGCCCGCTATAAGATTTTGGAGCAGGCGGGCGTTCTTAAGGCACCGGCGGCTCCCCCCGGAGCGCCGGCGCCGATCCTCAAGCCCGAGGAGGGCGCTCCCCCGGCGCCGCCCCCCAGTTAAAACCCCCGCCAATGTTTCTAGAAACCTGAACCTATGCGAGGAGCGCCGCCCTTATGACCTACAGCGAAGAGTACACGACGACGACAATCCTGGATCAAGACTTTGACCAGGCGGGCAATTATCCCACGGCTTTTGGTATTACCTTTACCCCCAAGGTGAGCGGCATCGCTCTGGGGGTTGTCGGCGCTCTGGGAGCTGGCTATATTTTGATGAACTTTTTCTTGCCCGCCTGGGGAGAATACCAAAAACTCAAAACCGACGAGGCAGCGAAGCAACAGGAGGTGGATCAGCAGAAATCCGGCGCCATGGAGCGCCGGTTGGCGGAGGCCCAAGTGAAGTTGAACGAGGCGGAAAAGCGGAAAGCGGCGGTCTTGAACCTCTACGGCGATAGTAAGGACATTAAGACGATTCTGATCGACTTCGACAACTTATTTACCGCTCGGGATGTCACGCTCTTGAGCTTTTTGCCCCAGGGGGAACCCGCCGTCATTGGGGACGATTCCCTCGGCGTTGGAACGACCAATAAACTCAAGCGTCAGACCTACCAGGTGACGCTACGGGGAACTTTTGGGAATACTCATAATCTAATTCGCGACATTGAGCGGCTCCAGCCCTTGATCCTGATTAGGGACTTGAAAACGGATCTGACTCAAACGGAGGTGCCCGTTAAGGTGGTCAGCCAAGGGGGAACCGCCAAGGCCGTGCCGGAAGGTAAGGGCGCCGATCAACTCAGCACCAGCATGACCCTAGAGGTGCTGTTACCCTTGACTCCAGAGGAAATCGCCGCCCTCGCGCCCCCGCCGCCGCCTCCCGGTCAGGAGGGACAGCCCCCTGCGGAGGGTCAGGCGCCGCCCCCGCCGCAATAAACCAACCCCCAAGGGTCTGATCAACCCCCTTACGGATTTTAAATTGATCACTAATAATTGATTTCTATGTGTGCTGAGGAGCAAGACTAATGAAAAATCTACGTTTGGGGCTTTGGACCCCGTTGGCGCTGGTCGCCTTAACCTCCCTACCGGTTCAGGCCGCCGGGGTCTTGGCTAGAGAGGACTTAGATCTGTCCTTGCCCGATGGGACGGTTCTTCCAGGCGAACCGGGCAACCCAGAGCTTAATTTTTCCCCAGACGTAACCTTAGCCGCAGATGTCGCCCTAGAGCCAGAAGCGGCAGAGTTAGAAACCCCGATGTTTAGCCCAGACCGATCGGCGCCGCTAGAAGTCGCTCAGGTTCCTCCCTCCAATACCATTCCCGGCGTTCTGCCCCCCGGTAACCCTGCCCTACCTTCGGCGCCGTCTGTGCCCAATGTTCCGGTGATGGTGCCCAACCCAGAGGTGATTATCCGCTCCAACGGCACAGGCAATCCCGATATTCTCTCCCCCACGGTTCCCGTAGCGCCGGTTCAGCCCCGAGCCGTGGCGCCGCCGGTGGGGGATATGGCGATTTCTAATATCAACACCACCTACGACGTCATTAACCTGGGCCCCTCGGGCAATGTGATTATTCCCCGCTTGGTGCTCCGGCAGGCGCCGGTGCGGGAGGTGTTGCTGGTTTTGGCCCGTTACGCCGGGATGAATATTATTTTTTCGGTTAATGAAGGAGAAGCCCCCGCCGGGGGAGCGGCTGCAGCCCCCGCTCCTGGCGGCGCTGCGGCCCAACCCGGCGCTCTCAGTAATGTCTCTCTAGATTTGGAAAACGAACCCGTCCAACAGGTTTTTAATTCCGTCTTAATGGTCTCCGGCCTCAAGGCCAACCGTCGGGGTAACACCATTTTTGTGGGGCCGGATCTGCCGCCCCAGGCCATGAATCTGATTAGCCGCACCATCCGTCTGAATCAGGTTAAATCCTTTAACGCCGGGGTGACCCTCTCGGCCCAGGGCGCCGAGTTTCAACGTCTGGTCACCAAAACCGAAGACATCGTCGATCCCCTCACCGGTCGAGTCACCGGGAAACGGGAAATTCCCTCCCAACTGGAAGCCATTAAACCCCAGGGAGAGGGCGGCCCGCCCTTAATCCTCACCGGCTTAAGGGTCTCCACCGACGACCGTTTAAATTCCATTACCTTAGTGGGGGAACCCCGCCAGGTAGAAATCGCCACTTCTTTACTTACCCAACTCGACGCCCGCCGGCGCCAAGTGGCGGTGAACGTCAAGATTATTGATATTAACTTAAACAATATTCAGGACTACAACAGCAGTTTTTCCTTCGGAGTTGGAGATAGTTATTTTGTCCAAGACGGCGGGCAAGCGGTGATGCGCTTTGGCCAAACCAGCCCGGTGCCGAGGGCTGATATTGACAGCGCCACGGGTCGAATTAGTAACCCGCCGGCCATTGCTAACCCCTTCGCCGATTCAAACACATTTATTGATTTTAGTTCTGGAACTACTATCCCAGGCTATGGTCAAGGCGTCTTTTTAACAGACGACCAGGGCAACGCCGGATTTATCGCTCCCCGGACTGATTTAGAAGTTTATAATCGTATCGCCGGGGTTTCTAATAATCCTTTTGTAACAGGAATTACCGAGCTAGAACTTCCCACGGATACTTTAATTACTCGGACATTTAATCCTGAAACAGGACTTTTTACCACCACTGTTACCCGAGGGACAGATGGGGTGGCCACGGCAGGACTGCCTTCCTATTACCAATATCCCAAGAACTTCTCCGCCCAAATCTTCGCCCAAATTCGCAGTGGCAACGCTAAGATCCTCACCGATCCCACCTTAATGGTACAGGAGGGACAACAGGCCACGGTTAAACTGACCCAAAAAGTGGTAGAGAGCGTAGATACTCAAGTCGATCCCCTCAGCGGCGTACGAACCACCACCCCGGTTTTAGCCGACGCAGGCTTAACGGTCACGGTGAGCGTCGATCAAATTGACGATAATGGTTATATCACCCTCACAGTGTTGCCGACTGTGGCTTCTCCCGGCGCGACTCAAAGCTTTGAAAGCGGGCCCGGCTCTACCAACACGCTAACGCTTCTCAATAAACGGGAATTAAGCTCTGGTCTCGTGCGCCTGCGGGACGGTCAGACCTTTATCTTGACGGGGATTATCTCCGAGCAACAACAGACCACCACCAGCAAAGTACCCATTCTGGGAGATATTCCCGTCCTCGGCGCCTTATTCCGTAGCCAGACCGACACGGTAGATCGGTCGGAAGTAGTGGTGATGCTAACGCCCCAGATTGTCCACGATAACACCGAGGCTACCTTCGGCTACAACTATGCCCCCGGCAAAGCCACCTCGGATTACCTCCGGCAACAGGGTTTCCCGGTTCAAGCCCTGCCTTAGCGCCGTTATGGAAATTACCCTCGCCCCAGAGCACCTGAGTTTAGACCCCGGTAGCGCCGTTTTTTTGGAACAGCAAACCTGGGCCGATTACCAGGCGCTGTTGGATTTACGGGGGGAAGGTTCCTACCCAAAAATCTATTTTCATTTCTTTACCCAGACTCTTTTCCTGATGGCTCCTCTTCCCAGTCACGGTAAACGGATTGATGTTCTGCGGGATTTAGTTAAAATTTTGCTCCGGGCCCAGGGACAAGATTGGGACTGCTTTGACCCCATTACCCTGCGGCGCTTTCAAACGGCCGGGGTAGAGCCGGATACTTGTTTTTATCTAGAAAACCGCCAAGCTATTTTGGGGAAAGAGCGCCTAGATTTAGCCGTTGACCCGTCCCCGGATCTGGCCATCGAAGTGGATCTGACTTCCCCCACGGCGCTGGCGGCCTACGAAACCTTAGGGGTTCCCGAACTCTGGATTTATCGCTTAGGGGA
>JBKCES010000426.1:0-21339 GCA_046304295.1 Cyanobacteriota bacterium
CTGTCAAATCTTGCAAGGTTCCTGTCTTCAATATGACGAGGAAACAGGAAGTAATAAGAAATAATTATGACCTCGCCAATTACCTCTAGAAAGTCAGCCCAGTCTAGTCCAACCTGCTCTTGAACGGTCTGTAATTCAAACCATTCTTTGATTGAATCCAAGTCGCAGACTTCAGCATAGAACCACGGCCCGTCTATTTCTAGTTGATATGCATTGGGTGTAATTGAGTTGCAGATTCGATTATCTGTCAAAGATTCGACCTGGCTATCTCGGCTCCATCCTGACGTTTCAAACCAAAGCTCCGCACGAGTTTGCCGTAGGAGTAATTGGATCGAGTTGAGATCGATTCCTCCGCGAGGGATAAGCGGACTGCGAGTAGCCCCTGCCCCTTGTCCCCAAAGCATTTTGTTATCGTAGGGAACACTTGCAGACCAAAGGGCACTTCGTTGTATAAACGCGTCTGGTCGGATTGGAAAATCATCCCCAGATTTGTCTAAAAATAGCACTGGCGCAAATCTTTTAATCAGCTTGGCTTGCTCAGTCAGACTCAGGCTCATTTGACTTCCTCTGTTGTTGATTTAGTGTCGTTTCTCACGCCTCTCCGATTTGCGCAGCTGCTTGTTGAATGAAGCTGACAAACTCTGGATCGGCTTGTGCAATACCCGATTGATCGAAGCAATCTTTCTCACTTTCAAATATCCTGAGTAACTGATCAAGTAGATGGCGAAATCGCTCAGAAAACTGATTGTTACTGAATAAGTCCATTAGCTTTCGCAGAGCCAAAACAGTCGCAATATGTTCGCTGGAACTGATGCTGTTGTCCGCCCATGCATTAAGATAGGCGCGTAGTAAAGCAAGGAACTCTTCCTGTTCAGGTTCTGAGGCGTTGTATAAGCCTGCGATTACTGAGCGTTGGATCACCTCTAACTCTCTTGCCAGCTCTGCATATTGCCCTAAGCGATCAGGATTAGATCGAGCCAGACAATCAAACAAGCGATCCCAAGCTTGGCGCTCTGAATCGGATTTGAGTCGAGAAACAAACTGAGTAATTGGTGCAACGGGATCTTCTTTCCAAACTCGAACGGAATCGAGCGACCCATTCAGTTCGTACTGATTACTCAACGTCCAATTGCCAATTACAATTCCTGCAGCTTCGACAGATTTGACACCCACTGTAAAATCTGTCCGAACGCCGGCCAAAGCTTCATCGATCCAGATCCTGGCGCGACCAAACCGATCAAACACAACAGAAATAAAGCTCCAGACTCCGGCTTGCAAGGTGACAGCTACACCGGATGGAGAGTGGGTCGCTGTCGATACGCTATTCCACTGCATCGTACTTTGACCTTGTGCTAAGCCTAGAAAACTAGCAACTACACTCCCATCGGAATCAACAAAAAGAGCAAAGCTATTGTCTCCTTCAATCAGATTCTGCCGCCGACCTGGCAACCCGTCTAGTTTCAGCCAAATCTGCACTGCGATCGCATCTAGATTCATCCAAGATGGACTCACTGGCACCCGAACAGCAGAGTTCGGTGCCAAAAATCGCAACACCCCACTCCCTAGCACTCTCCCATCCAAGCTATGCGATGCGTTAATAACTGTTCCGTGTTGCATAAAGCGAGAAGTATCAACCGCTGGCTTGGGCTTTGTGTATTCGTGTTCAAGAATTAGCTTAAACATGATCGATTTGGTATCTAATTTTGCGTGAAATAGAAAACAAGATTAGTAAGGATTACATTTTGAGGACAGCTCCACTAAAATCTGCTCCATTGCATAAAACGCTTTTTTGTCAAGCATAGTAAACCCACAAGAGCCATTTGAGTCCGCTTTATTCAATAAACAAAGCACTTTTGTCTTAGTGTTTAAGTATTTTTCGAAATACTTTATGCCCAAAATAGATCCGCATAAGAGCGTGTTAGACAGATTGGGGTACTAAAAGTTACCTCCTTTTTAGTAGAGTATCCAGCGCCGACAGACACTATTCCAAAAAATATAGCGCCGATTCCCCACCGTGTCTCAAACTGTAACAATAATTTACCAAAACCAAGTAATTATTCAGTACACCTGACACAGCCCTTAACCATCAAAAAACCCCGCCGGAGGGCGGGGCGTAGGAGCAAGGTTATCGTTCAACTTCGGTTGGGACAGTCCCAAACCGGAAGTCAGCCCTACTTGAGGGAAGACTGCGCGTAAACCACCATTCCTGCCCTGGCGTAACCCCCGTAAGTGTCGAGGGTGTTCTGTGTGGCGTTGCGGGCGGGATTCTGGAACAGTTCCGTCATACCGGTGCTGAGGGTAATGACAGCGATGGCGGCGACGGCGTAATTGCGGAGGGTTTGACGGTGGGCGGCGGCGGTTAAGATTGGCTGGACTCACTTGCTCGATACCTCCAGAGTAGGGAAACCGCCTCGGGATGTCAGTCCCAAAAGCCTTGATTGATAAGGGTTTCAGCTATTCCATCTCGGCGCTGGACATGGAAAAACAGGGAAGACTCAGCCCGACAGTCCAAACACATCGCCAAGCGTTCCCAATCACTAGACGGCGCCGGGAAACGGATTCGGGGATGGAATAATTAGGAACGTCTGGGGAGTCCGGTCTGAGTGACTGTGACGTTATCAAAAACAAGTTACAGTGTAACTGATGTAATTAGCCACCGCCCTATGTCCACGGTCATTAGTGCCCGTCTTCCCGACCAAACCCATGAAAAGTTACAACGCTTCGCCCGTCGTTTAGGTAAAACTCCCAGTGAAACCAGCGCCATCTTGATTGAGGAATCCCTCCGGCAACAGGATTTTCCTTACATTGAATTCCGCCAAACGCCCTTGGGTCGCCACGCTCATTTGAAAAGCTCTAGCCTAGCGGTCTGGGAAGTGATCCGTATTGCCCAGGGATATGAGCTAGACGAGGAGAAAACAGCGGCTCATTTTGAACGTCCCCTAGTCTGGGTCAAGTCTGCGTTTCTATATGCGGAAGCTTATCCCGATGAAATCCAAACCGCGATTGCGGACGCTCAAGGAACTCATGAAACCGCGTTAACCCGTCTCTTGCCGCAACTTGAAATCCGTCAGTGATGGGGCATCTCTATGTTGTCTTTTTTGTTAGACGAGCATATTTCCCCGGTAGTGGCGCGGCAGATCAAAGCCAAAGAGCCGAGGATTGAAGTTTTACCATTGCTGACTTGGCAGAAAGGCATTTATTTAGGGTTGCCGGACGAGGTCATTTTACAGACGGCACGGGCGGAACAGTTAACGTTGGTGACCTATGACCAAAATACGATTCCGCCGATTCTGTGGACATGGGGGGAGAGCGGGGAAGCTCACGGCGGGGTTATTTTTGTGGATTACCAATCCATTCCGCCGCAGGATTTTGGGGGTTTGATTCAGGCTTTGCTTAAATTATGGCGGCAAGAGGGCGAACAAAATTGGACAAATCGCCTTATTTATTTGAAGCGTTGAGAACCTTATCCCGACATTACCAACCTGTCAGATGCGCGCTTTACTTCATTAGACGGCGCGGGGAAACGGATTCGGGGCAAGATCAAAATTTTAAGCTTCTCCGCCATGAGCGCCGATTAACGACGGCGCCGCCACAAGGCGATAACTAATCTTTACCAAAACTACCGGCGCCGGAGAAACGCTCAAGCTTTGGTCGTTTATAACTCTAAATTAAGTTGTCCTTGCAATATTGTTCAAACCAGATTAGACTGAGTTTGTCGGCTTAGTTCCTCTAGAATATGGAAACCGTAAATATCCATCAGGTTAAGACACATCTTTCTCGACTATTATTGCGTGTCGAGCGTGGAGAAGAAATTATTATTTCCAATCAAGGCGTTCCTGTTGCGAAGCTTGTTCCGTTTGAAAAATCTTTAGATCGTCGTTCTAGCTTGGGTCAAGATCAGGGAAAATTCGTTGTGCCAGAGGATTTTAACGCTCCTCTCTCAGAAGAGATTTTAGTTGCATTTGAAGGAAGCGCCGAGTGAAGCTTTTGTTAGATATAGCGGTATTCTCCCGAGTGAGAACACAGAATTCCTTACTGAGTAAGGGTTTCAGCCATCTTATTTGTCCCTCGCCAGTGCAGACACCGCTATACCCAATGCTGGCTGTGGTGGTTTGCTCAACCAGAAAAGTTGAATGAGCGCGTAATTGATCAAATTTCGGATAACACCAATGAAGTATGGCTCTCAGTCGCCAGTGTTTGGGAAATGGGAATTAAAGTTTCAATTGGTAAGTTGCCACTACCAGAAAAGATATATGATTATATTTCTACTCGTATGACTCGACTGGGAGCTAAATCATTAGAAATCACGACTGCTCATGCTTTGCGGGTTGCGGCTCTACCTTTGCATCATCGCGATCCTTTTGATAGGATGTTGATTGCGCAAGCTCAAACTGAAAAGATGATCCTGGTCAGCGCCGATTCAGTATTTCATCGGTATGAAGTAGCTTTACTTTGGGCGGCTAATTAATTAAACATCTGTTTTTTACTCAAAAGGGTAGGTAAAACATGAACGTTATCCAGTGCCCTATCACCGAGGTCAGCGCCAGCATAGTCCCCAGAGAGCCGACATCTATGCCTCTTTTGAGACAGTTGAAGACTGTAAACCCGATTGGGATGGCGCGTCTTGAATCAGTCTCATCAATAGGCGCAACCCTTCATTCACTGCCCCAGAATCTGGAAACATTGCGGCTACATCGGGATCTAATTGAACCGTTCGAGTGGATCGTTTTCGCCCTTGCCCTCGCGCCACAACTGGGAGTTGCGTAAAATCGTACTCAGGGCGTAAATCATCATCCGTTTCAAAGATCTGACTCATAAGCTTTACGTTCCTTGCGGGTAGCTGGACGGGCACTGATTAAGCGCGTGGTGCCTGCACGGTCAGTGTAAGCGACAACGAGTAGTTGTCCTTTGGCTGATTCTCCCATAATAATGAAACGTTGCTCCTGAAGGGAGTGTTCTGGATCGGCAAAGGCTAAGAACAGTGGATCGTCAAACACAGAAGTCGCTTCATCAAAGGAAACATCATGCTTGGCAAGGTTACTTTTGGCTTTTTCTTCGTCCCAATCAAACACCATAATCCCAATTTACAACAATTTCTTTTCCTAAGCTTATCAGTTAGTCAGTTGCCGTAAGCCTCGCCGGGATGCTCCCCTTGGCACTATACCGCCCAACAGCGCCGGCCTAAGACAAGTCCAGCTCACTCACGCCATCCTCGACTGCTCTCAGCGTTGACAATCACTAGACGGCGCCGGGAAACGGATTCGGAGTAAGATCAAGACTTTAAGCTTCTCCGCCATGAGCGCCGATTAACGCTGGCGCTGGAATAGTCTCCAAAGTGCCGAAAAACACCGTTTCATAGAGGATAACGCCGATTAACGCCGGTGCTGTGAATACAAATCAAAAACGGCGCTGTTGATCCGGTCGCCGATGAGGAATAAGGCAAATAGTCGGATGCGTTAGTGTAGCGTCACGCATCATGATTGAAAGAGTCTTTTGATAATGGTTTAGTTGAGCCGCTACAGATAACTTTTAGCTTTTACAGATTGTTTTTGCTAAAGTCGTCTCCAACGCATGTTAAATTGCTTTAACGCTTTGCTTAACCAGTTGGTAAAGGCATTACGTTCTAGTTTACCAGAGGCTAAAGCCAAAATGACTTGTTCTTGTTCATCTACAAAAGCATTAATCTCCAGTCCATTTAACACAAGAAATGTTTCCATTGCCGCATGACCAGTGCGCTTGTTGCCATCAACAAATGGATGATTCATCACAATTGAAAATCCCAAAGCTGAAGCTTTATCAAGAATTTTCGGATAAAGATCCTGTCCTCCAAATGTCATACGGGGTTGAGCAATAGCAGACTCTAAAGAACCTAAGTCACGGATACCCATAATTCCTTGTGATTGTTGAATAACTTGATGATGCAAATCAAGTACTTCTACTAATCTTAGATAGCGTATTATCATGCCAATCGACGATAAAGCTCAGCATTTTTCTTGAGAACATAGCTTGATGCTTGAGTAAACTCGCTTTTGGGGTAAGTCAACAAATCTTCTATGCTAGCGCGTAGTAATTCTTCATAGGAAACTTGGTTGTTTTGAGCTAACTGTTGTAATCGTCGAAGCTGCTCATCTGAGATATTAACAGTAATGAAAGCCATCAGAACCTCTCAATAGTCTAAATATTTAGAATTATAACTCCTCCGTGCACCTAAATCTGGAGCATTTTACATTTCATTAACGCGCTCTACACTAGCTAGTCTCAAAAGCGCCGACAAGCGCCGTTTCAGAGAAAATACCGCCGATTAACGCCGGCGCCGCCACAAGGCGATAACCAATCTTTAGTAAAACTACCGGTGCCGTGAACACTACTCAGAACCGGCGTTAGCAAGTTCGGTTTGGCTTGGTTTTGTGATCTAACAGCAAAGTTAAGCAGCCGTAGATAAACTCTAGCTTTTAAAAACCACCTTTCACAGGTCGGCTCCAATGTAGTATTAGACCTTCTGCGCTACACTGTCCAATCTTCAGTTATTAAGTTCGGAACTTTACTGAAATCACCTGTATTGCGAGTGAGCAAAATTAAATTGTTGGAAATAGCGATCACCGCAATTCTCAAGTCCATTGTAGCCACACGAACCTTCTGACTTCGCATTTCGTCAAACATTGTAATCGCTTTAGCATCAAATGGTAAAACTGGAGCTTTTGCAAAACCGTTAAGAGTTTCTCACAACAGTGTATATCCACGAGCAATATCAGTATTGTTCTGTGCGCGGTTGATGAAGCTGTGAGCGCCAATTACTTGCTCATGAAAACTAATCACCGATAAAGCAAAGTCTGTGATCGGATGTTGCGATATCCGCAACGTTAATCGACTAAACTCTACACTAGAACGGCGCTGTAGAAAACTGATATGGTCGGTATCAAGCAAATATTTCACGATTCTTTGCCAAGATCATCAATCGGTTTGTCAGACTGTCGAAACTCGCGTCCATATTCTAGAGCTTCTAGAAAAGCTGAGTCATCAGAGATCGAACCGATGAGTCTTTCGAGCCAATTGTCGGAGCTAGGCTTACTGTCAAGTTTATGCTGGAGTTCAAAAACCACTTTTTCAAGAGTTATCAAGCGTCGTTCAAGAGTTTCTATGTCTAGCATGGCTGCTCCTAGATTTAACGTTATAATTTAGTTTCGTAGCGCAAGGGCTTACTCTAGTCTAACTAAAAAATTGCAACTGTGTTCAAATTAGTGTCAATATCAAGAGAAACTACCAGCGCCGTTAATGGTCAGAGCAGACCTCAGCGCCGGAATAGTCCCAAAAGCACCGACCAGCGCCGTTTCACAGAGGATAGCGCCGATTAGCACCAGCCCCGGAATAGTCCCAAAAGCGCCGACCAGCGCCGTTTCAGAGAAAATATAGCGGCTTGCAGATTGGTGAGATACGGGCTTCGGCTACGCTCAGCCCTCGCGCCCTGAGCGTAGCCGAAGGGCTGTCCCTCATTCGCAAGAATACCGCTATAGCGCCGATTAACGCCAGCGCCGGAATAGTCCCCAAAGCGCCGACCAGCGCCGTTTCACAGAGGACAGCGCCGATGGTAGATGATCTCGTTCCCCTTTTAGCTGATGTCACTCTTTTCGACTTTTCTCTTAGGTTAGCTAAGCGGCAACTTCAACATAATCGCACTCTGTTTTTGGGGTGGGAATTGTTAGGCCCTCTTCCATAAGCGATTCTAAATGAAAGATAATCGCTTCTTGGATATTTTCTTTGACTTCTTCTAGGGTGTCGCCAACACTGACACATCCGGGTAGATCGGGAACAAAAGCGGAATAATTATTTTCGGCTTTTTCGATAATAATTGCGTAACGCATTAGTTTTCCTCCAGTTGAGCTTGTTTAAGAATGCTTTTTAAGGTGCCGATGGCTAAATCTTTTGAGGGTTTACCGGGGACGGTAACTAAACCGCTTTTAACGGGGTGTTTATACTGACGATGACTCCCTTTTATGCGGGACAAATACCAGCCATCGGCTTCTAAACGTTTGATGATTTCTGCCACTTTCATGTTTTAATTTTAGGATTACCTCCTTGTTGGGGATTATTGGCTAACGAAGACCGGATAAATAGCTCACCAATAGGATGATCTGGATCAGGTCGGGGGATGTGGTTGCTGAGTTTTTGGCGGCGCTGGGGGTTAACGTTCCCCTTCAGCGGCGGCAAGTAGCTTTTGCTGCACTACCCAGATCTTTGTTCCGTCCGCTGCAAGGGGGTTGTTATGCCGTGCAACTTCAAGGAGCTTTAAATGGATTAACAATTTTTAGCCTATAAATACTTGAGTATCCAAGATCCTCTGTGCAAAGAGTCTGAACATTTGCTTCTAAACAAGCAGCAATGATCATTGAATCCCAATGAGATAGATTAAAACGGCTCATCAAATTCTCCGCACGATCAATCACGCTCCATGTTGGAAGTGCTGTGTACCAGACCTGTTGTAAGTCACGAATGTACTGATAGGCTTGCTCTCTGTCGTATCCCAACGATTCCAGTTTGCGACTGGCTGCTAAATACTCACAGGCAACCTGCCATAATAAAATGCCTTCCGTCAAATTAGATACAAGATAGACTGCTGCCTGTTGCTTGACTGAATCACGGGGATCATTAACGTAGATCAAAATATTGGTATCAACAGCGTTCATGCAGCATATCCCGTGTGAAACGAGGAGCATTGAGCGGAATTGGATTTTGCTGCATTCGCTCCACTAGAGATTTGAGAAATTGTTTTTTAACCTCTACACCAGAAAGCAGTGGCGATACAACGTGGGGAGACTGAACCAACAATTCAACCTCGGTTCCTTCCGGCAACTCGAAAGCTGATTGAAGAATGAAAGTGCCGTTACGATAGATTGCTTTCAAAGCTTGTTGAGGCATAGGAAACTCCCTATTCATGGCTGTACCCTCAAGCATAGCCGATCATGCCCCATGCGGTGGATTGATTTGAAATGTACGGTTTAGAGCTATCAACCCATCTCAAAACCAATCCCCTTACTTTACATAAGTTTGCTCAAAGTTTAGAAGCCTGAAAGAGGAAACGCAACTGTATTTCCCTCACGTCTCCAAACCGTACCATTACTCCAAGCCACATCAGGTGCGTTTCGTGTTCTTCTGCCAATCAAGGTTAAGTTACTGCGAAACCTCACCTCAATACGTTCGTTGTCAATGCACCGACCATCTAGTGGTGTTGAGTTGCCGTTATAGACTACTACCCGATTTGCTCCAAGATGAACAATGACTCCTCGCCCCAAATCTCGATAAGTGCCTGTAAACCAGTCACATGAGCTTGTCTGAGCTTTAGCGGTTGAAGACATCAGGATAGAACCAATAACGGCAACAAGAGCCAGACTTGGTAAAGCAAACAATTTCTTCATGCAAAAATCCTCAAAGTTTGATGGTGGAATGAGTTGAAAGGCGAATCACCCTGTTCATTGCAAAGAAATGCCTCTCACAGATTTCTGTTCAGAATCGCCCCAACAGATAACTCAAGCGGCATAACTAGGGATTAGACAGAAAGTTTCGATATAACACTCTTGCAATTAACGATATGTGGAAACTTTCGGCATATCACCCCATTTCGGCGTGATCTCAAGAAGTTTTCCGTATATCGCTCCTAAAAGCGTGTTAGACAGATTAGCGTACTGTAAACGACCTCCTTTGAGTAAAAGATCCAGCGCCGACTGACCGTCTGACACCGTTCGCCTAACAATAGCGCCGATTCTCCGCCCTGTCTCAAACTGTAAAAACTCTTTACTAAATCTGAGTACTTACTCAATACGTCCGGCATAATCCTTAACCATCAAAAAAAACCGCCGGAGAGCAAGGTTATCATTCAACTTCGGTTGGGACAGTCCCAAACCGGAAGCCAGCCCTACTTGAGGGAAGACTGCGCGTAAACCACCATTCCCGCCTTGGCGTAACCCCCGTAAGTGTCGAGGGTGTTCTGTATGGCGTTGCGGGCGGGATTCTGGAACAGTTCCGTCATACCGGCGCTGAGGGTAATCACAGCGATGGCGGCGACGGCGTAATTGCGGAGGGTTTGACGGTGGGCGGCGGCGGTTAACATTGGCTGGACTCACTTGCTCGATACCTCCAGAGTAGGGAAACCGCCTCGGGATGTCAGTCCCAAAAGCCTTGATTGATAAGTGTTTCAGCTATTCCATCTCGGCGCTGGACATGGAAAAACAGGGAAGACTCAGCCCGACAGTCCAAACACGTCGCCAGTAGAATCGACTCAAAAGACTTTTCGCCGCTAGGCCCAACCCGACTACCCACAGTTCAACTCTTCGGCTGATAGCTCAGGGTAATACTACGCTCAGCGTTCCCAATCACGAGACGGCGCCGGGAAACGGATTCGGGGTAAGATCAAGGCTTTAAGCTTCTCCGCCATGAGCGCCGATTATTTAGAACGCATCCTCAAAGCGAGGGTTTACGACGTGGCCAAGGAAACGCCCCTAGACTACGCCGCCAGTTTATCCCAGCGTTTGGGGAATCGGGTTTATTTTAAGCGGGAGGATCTCCAGCCGGTTTTTTCCTTCAAATTGCGGGGCGCCTACAACAAAATGGCCCAACTGCCGCCGGAGTTACTCCAGAAAGGCGTGATTGCGGCCTCGGCGGGGAACCATGCCCAGGGGGTGGCGCTGGGCGCCGCTAAATTGGGAACCCAGGCGCTGATTGTCATGCCAGTGACCACGCCCCAGGTCAAGGTGGACGCAGTGAGAGCCAGGGGCGGGGCGGTGATTCTCCAGGGCGACACCTACGACGACGCCTACGCCTACGCCCGCCAGTTAGAGGCGGAAAAGGGCCTGACCTTTATCCATCCCTTCGACGACCCGGAGGTGATCGCCGGTCAGGGCACCATTGGCATGGAAATTTTGCGCCAGTATCAAAAACCCATCGAAGCTATTTTTGCGGCCATCGGCGGCGGCGGTCTCATCGCCGGAGTGGCGGCCTACGTTAAGCGCCTCTACCCGGAGATTCGCTTAATCGGCGTGGAACCCTACGACGCCGACGCCATGTACCAATCTCTCCAGGCCGGGCGTCGGGTTAAACTCTCCCAGGTGGGCATCTTTGCCGACGGGGTGGCGGTGCGGGAAGTCGGCGCCGAAACCTTTCGCCTCTGTCAGGCCTATGTGGACGAAGTGATCCGGGTGGATACGGACGATATTTGCGCGGCTATTAAAGACGTCTTTGAAGATACCCGCTCGATTTTGGAACCCGCCGGCGCCCTAGCGGTGGCGGGGCTGAAAGCCTACGTCGAGCGGGAGGGAATCGCCGAGAAAACCCTCATCGCCATCGCCTGCGGCGCCAACATGAACTTTAACCGTCTGCGTTTTGTGGCGGAGCGGGCGGAGTATGGAGAAGACCGGGAAGCCATTTTCGCCGTCACCATTCCCGAAAGTCGGGGCAGTCTGCGGCGCTTTTGCGACTGTTTAGGGCGCCACAATGTGACGGAGTTTAGCTATCGCATGACCGCGGGAGCGGAGGCCCATATTTTTGTGGGCATTGAAATCCAGAACCGAGCCGACGCCCGCCATCTGGCTGAAACCTTTGAGACCCAAGGGTTTAAAACCCTGAATTTAACGGACGATGAACTCACAAAACTCCACCTCCGCCACATGGTGGGAGGGCGTTACCCCGATTTAGACCACGAACTGCTTTACCGCTTTGAATTTCCCGAACGACCGGGGGCGCTGAAAAATTTCCTCCAGTCCATGAACCCGGCCTGGAATATTAGCCTTTTCCATTACCGCAACCACGGCGCCGACTATGGGCGGATTGTGGTGGGTATGCAGGTGCCCCCGGCGGAAATGGACGACTGGCGCCGGTTTTTGGAGGGCTTGGGCTACGCCTACTGGGACGAAAGCCAGAACCCGGCTTATCGGCTTTTCCTCGGTTAAGACACGCTCCACCAGCCTAGGGCCGGGCCAATAAAGCGCACCGTCACCCAGAGCGCGATCATCGCCCCAATGCCGACCCAGGCACCCCGGGTCGTCCAGGTGTAAAAATCCTTCGCCTGACGTTGGGTCAAGGGCAACCAGTCCACAATGCGCTCGTCTTTGCCGTACTGGTCGCCGAGGGCGGCTTTCCGGCGCTTGGATTCTCCCATTTGTGCATGTCCTCCCTAGGCGCGGGTATTGGGGATTAGAGATATGGCAAAATTTCAGTCTAGCAAGTTCTCGAAAAATTGCTAAATTGTAAAGTCGGCCTAGGTCTGGCGGTTAGGAGCGGCGGGATGCGTAAAGAGATGCAGGAATTGACGACGGTGCTAGCCCAATTTCCCTGGCCGGAGGATTGGCTCCCGCGGCTAGAGCGGGGTCAGGCCTGGGAAAAGCTCTACGACTGTCTATTAGCGGCAAACGAGTCTTTTAATTTAACCCGCATTACGGCGCCGCAGGAGTTTGTGGAAAAACACCTCTGGGACTCCCTAGCGGGAGTTTTAAGCCTGCCGGAGTTAGCCCAAGCCCAACAGTCGCGGGCCATTGATATTGGAACCGGCGCCGGGTTTCCCGCCTTTCCCCTAGCGTTAACCTGGCCCCAGTGGTCCATAACGGCGCTGGACTCCACCCGCAAAAAAGTGACGTTTATTGAAACAACGGCCCAGACCTTGGGGTTAACTCAACTGGCGGCGCTGACGGGTCGGGCGGAGACCCTAGGCCAAGCGCCGGAACACCGAGAAACTTATGATTTAGCCCTAATTCGGGCCGTGGCGGAGAGTCGGGTCTGTGCGGAATACGTTTTACCCTTCCTTAAACTGGGCGGCTGGGCCGTCCTCTATCGGGGGCAAACCAGGGAGGACGAATTGGCGGCGCTGGCGCCGGTGGCGAAACTGCTGGGGGGAAACATCCAGACCGTCGTTTCCTTAAAGACTCCCCTCACCCAGGCGGAGCGCCAGTTTATTTACCTCCATAAGGTCTCCCCAACTCCGGAGGTCTATCCTAGAGCCACTGGCTTACCCCGTCGATACCCCTTAGATTGCAATAGCCGAATTGCTCAAGATGCCGTATAATCACAGACAGCGAGTTGCGCAAAAAAAAGTTCATAAAAACCCCTGTTGGTGATTCCCAAAAGAATTAGTCGATATTCTTAACTAATTTTCCCAAAAACCATCACCCAACGTAATTTTTTTATTTCGTTAGGGCACCTCTAATAAGCAAAAAACTTTAGATTCATACACCATGCTTCCCTCTATCCTACCTGACGGCAGTCTCTCCGTGGAGACAACCCTGACCATTCAGCCCCTTAATAATGCTCAAAATGAAGGTAATACCGGCTGGACTCAGTTCCTTTTTCTCGTCCAGAGAACTGGCGATTTAACTCAAACGACAGAGGTGGACTGGAATGCGACCGGGAGCGGCCCCCAACCCGCCGATGCCGTGGATTTCGGCGGCCAACTGCCCGCAGGGCGGTTGCGCTTTGAAGCTGGGGAGAGCCAACAAGAAATTATCGTCGCCGTCTTAGCAGAGCAGACGGTGGAGGAGGACGAGAACTTCTGGCTTGCTCTCTCTAATCCAACCCCGGGCACAATCTTGGGAGCCAGTCAAGCTGTCGGCGCAATTGTTAACGATGATACCAGCCTAGCGATTACGACGCTGACGCCCAGCCAGCCGGAAGGGAACGAAGACGCAACGTCCTTTCATTTTCAGGTGACCCGGGCCGGGTTTGATCGTCAGTCTCTGACGGTCGATTGGACGGCGGAGGGCGGAGTCGCCGCGCCGGCGGATATTTTCGATTTTGGCGGCGTCTTTCCAGAGGGATCCCTCACTTTTGCCGAGGAGGAAACGCTAAAGGAAATTGTGATTAACGTTGCGGGCGATACGGAGCCGGAGGGGGACGAAACCTTTCAAGTCCAGTTGGCCAATCCCTCCCAAGCGGTTGCCTTAACCCCCGATACCGCCCTGGCAACAATTGAGAATGACGATCCTGTCCCTTTGATTCTCCCCCTGAGTCCGGTGGGGGTAAATCTTAGCGGCGTGCACAGTTTTAGCTCGGCGGTTCCCTTCATCGACGCCTTTCAATCCGCTCGTCCCTGGATCCCGCAAAAAAAATCTACTCGGGTGACTGCGACCCTGGATTTGGACGAACAGGGTTGGGTTAAATCCTTGCCTTCCCCCGGCGGGGCCTATGACCGGGTTACCACAACGCTCTACGACAATCTGCAGGGTAATTACCTTGGGGGAGAATATGTGGTGCTCTACGACGGGGAAGGCTCCTTAACTTATCAAAACGATGCGGTCAAAAATACCGGCGCTTCGACCCCCGGACGGGATGTGATTACCCTTACGCCCAGTAATCGCGGTTTCCGTATTTCTCTAACCGCCACCAATCCTGAGAATTATCTGCGCAATATTCGGGTGATTCCCCTAGCGGCGGAGGGTTCTTATGAACAATCGCCCTTTAACCCGGATTACCTCGCTAAAATCGATGCCTTC
This sequence comes from Cyanobacteriota bacterium, assembly GCA_046304295.1. Lineage (GTDB taxonomy): Bacteria > Cyanobacteriota > Cyanobacteriia > Cyanobacteriales > Microcystaceae > Synechocystis. The sequence continues at coordinate 14,469 of JBKCES010000426.1, forward strand.
TCCGCCTTCCGTTTTATGGATTGGATGGCGACGAACAATTCTAGCCAACGCGAGTGGAGCGACCGACCGACCCTAGAGAAAGCGACGTGGGTGGATGATAAAGGGGTTCCGGTAGAAATTTTGGTGCAAATTGCCAACACGACCGGAGCCAACCCTTGGTTTACCTTGCCCCATCAAGCCACAGACGACTATGTCCGGAATTTCGCCCAGTACGTGCGAGACAACCTAGACCCGGATTTAACGGTCTATGTGGAGTATTCCAACGAGGTGTGGAACGGACTCTTTAAGCAAAATCAATGGGTCAAACAACAGGCGCTGTTGGAATGGACTGATCCCTCGGTGAGCGACGCCGATAAAATCATGGATTGGTACAGCCGCCGAACCACTCAAGTTACCCAGATCTGGGACCAGGTTTTCGGCGCCGAAAAGGAGCGGGTCATTGGCGTTATGTCAGGTCAGGCTACCAGCGTCCGACGGTTGAACCGTGCCTTGAGCTACGCTTGGGCGGAGACTCCCCTCACCCATCAGGAGTATGGAATTGACTCCCTCGCCATCGCGCCTTATTTTGGTCGCTATTTAGGACTCCGACGCAATCAAGCTCAGCTGAAAACCTGGTTAAACGAGCCGGATGGAGGACTCAATACCCTCTTTACTGAACTGACCGAAGGGGGACAATTGAGCGGCGGCCCATCAGGGGGCGGTTTAGCCCAAGCGGAGGAGAATATTGACAGGCATAAAAACCTTGCTCAGGAGCAGGGGCTATCTCTTCTTGCCTACGAAGGAGGCCAGTTTTTAATCAATGAAACCGGCAATAACGCCATTTCCCAGTTATTTAATCAGGCCAACCGGGATCCTCGTATGGGTCAACTCTATGAGCGGTACTTAGAGATCTGGAACGAAGCGGGCGGCGGTCTGCTGGCTCATTTTAATGACATTTCTCGTAGCTCCTCTTTCGGAAGTTATGGTCTGTTGGAATTTGTCAACGCCTCGGGGTCCGCTAAATACAACGCGGTGACGGACTATCTAGCGGAAGCCGCCGCCATTCCCCCCTTAATTCCGACAACTTTTCTCTCCCTAGCTCCCTTAGACGCCGATCGACCGGAGGGAAATGAGGGGGTGACAAACTTTACCTTCCTCGCGACCCGGAGCGGGGATGTGAGCGCCGCCACGGAGGTCGCTTGGACGGTAACCGGGGTTGGAGCCAATGGGGCCCATGGGGAAGACTTTGGCGGCGCTTTGCCCCAGGGTGTTCTCACTTTTGCGCCGGGAGAAACGACTCAAATGATCTCCGTGTCAGTTCTGGGAGACAGCCTCTCCGAAGCGGACGAATTTTTCCGGGTTTCCTTCGCTCAGGCACCCCTAGGGACGGAGATTCAGGGGGGACAGGCGCTGGGGAGTATTCGCAATGACGATCTAGTCTTGGCCATTGCGCCCGTTAATCTGACCCAACCGGAGGGGAATAGCGGTTTAATCCCCTTTACCTTTACTGTGACCCGCTCCGGCGCCGGCGTCGATTCGTTGACAGTGAATTGGCACGTGTTGGGTGTCGGGGAGTTTTCTGCCGACCCGGAGGATTTTGGCGGCGCTTTTCCTAGTGGCACCGTGAGTTTTGCCCCCGGCGAAACCAGTCAAATCCTAACGATTTATAGCGCGGGAGATTTGCAAGTAGAAAACGACGAGACTTTCAAGATTTTTCTGACCCAACCGGGGACTGAAGCCCCCTTGGCTTCCGCTACCGCGACGATGGTCAACGATGATTTAGTCGATGACTTGGCGTTGGTCTTGACTCCTCTCAACGCAACACAGCCAGAGGGCAATAGCGATTTAACCCCCTTTACCTTCACCCTGGCCCGCGTCGGAGCCCTAGACGTGTCCGCCGAGTTGGACTGGACGGTGGTCGGCGCCGGCGCAAACCCGACCGATGCCGAGGATTTTGGCGGCGCTTTTCCTAGTGGCACCGTGAGTTTCGCCCCCGGCGAAACGACGCAAATTATTACCGTTAATGTCCGGGGTGACCGCGTTATTGAAGTGGATGAAGCCTTTAGCCTAGTTCTGAGCAATCCCCAAAACGGCGCTGTCCTTCCCTTCCCCGCCGTTCTCGGAACCATTCAAAACGACGACAGTAACGCCTCCGCCTTTAGTCCCGTGGGGATGAATTTAAGCGGTCTGCGCAGTTTTTCCTCGGCCCTGCCTTTCCTCGATTCCTTTAAGCTAGCCCGTCCTTGGCTTCCCCAAAAAGGAAATATCTTTGACACTGGCCATACGCTAAATTTAGATCAAAATGGCTGGGTGACCTCTCTCCCCGCCGACGACGCTCTCTACGACCGAGCGACAACTATTATCCACGATAACATTAACGGCAACTATCCCGGCGGCCGGTATGTGGTGCGCTACGAAGGGGAAGGAACTCTGATTTACCGTAAGGACGCCCGCTACAATAAGGCGCTGTCTAGCCCCGGACGACACGTCATTGATGTCGATCCCAGTAATGAAGGTATTCATATTTCCCTAACCGCCACCAATCCCGAGAATTACCTGCGTAATATCGAAGTCGTTCCTCTCGCCCAGGAAAACAATCTGTCATCTTTCAACCCCGATTATCTCGCCAAGATTGATCCCTTTTCCACACTGCGGTTTATGGAGTGGATGGCGACTAATAATTCTCCCCAACGGGACTGGAGCGACCGTCCGACTCTAGACAAAGCCAGTTGGGTCGACGCCAAGGGAGCGCCGGTGGAGATTTTAGTGGAGTTGGCCAATACGACCGATGCTAATCCCTGGTTTACCCTCCCCCACCAGGCCACGGACGACTATGTGCGGAACTTTGCCCAGTATGTGCGGGATAATTTAGACCCAGGTTTAACGGTCTATGTGGAATATTCCAACGAGGTCTGGAACGGTCTCTTTGAGCAGAATCGCTGGGTTAAAGAACAGGCTTTATTAGAGTGGCCAGACACGGGAGTAAGCGCCGCCGATAAAATTACCGATTGGTATAGCCGCCGCACGACCCAAATTACCCAAATTTGGGACGAGGTTTTCGGCGCCGATAAAGACCGAGTCATGGGCGTCATGGCGGGACGGGCCGCCAATAAGAACACATTGGAACGAGCCTTGAGTTACGCCTGGGCGGAGAATCCCTTGTCCCATCAGGAGTACGGCATTGACGCCATTGCCATCGCCCCTTACTTTGGCCGCTACATCGGCGCAAGTGACAATCAATCCCAACTGAACGCTTGGTTACATGACCCCGACGGCGGTTTAGACCGACTTTTTACGGAAATCACTGAGGGGAATGTCTTGAGGGATGCCCCCCGGGGCGGAGCTTTGGCGGCGGCCGGACGTCAAATCTTGAACCACTCGACTCTGGCTAACGCTCAAGGGTTAACTCTGTTGGCCTACGAAGGGGGACAAAGTTTAATCAACGCAACAGCCCTGTCCCCCGTCACTCAGCTTTTTGCTCAGGCGAACCAAGATCCTCGTATGGGCGCCGTTTACGAGCAGTACCTCACCCTTTGGAATAGCCTGGGGGGAGATTTGATGGTTCACTTTAACGATATTGGCCGAAATTTCGGCGCTTTGGAATTTTTAACCGATACGGGTTCTCCCAAATATGACGCCTTGATCAACTACATCAATCAATCCGCCTAGAATGGCGCAAGCCCCCCAACCCCTTTGGAAAGGGGGGCTAACTTGGGCTGGTTGGCTATCTAGCTAGTTTTACTATGCTCCTACCCAGCCTCGCTGATAACTGGTCACTGTTAGCTGATAACTGCGATGCTTCCTCCCCACTGGCTCGGATTACTGCGGGGCAACTCCCGCTGGCATTGGGCCTATTTTCAGCAAGCAACCCTGACGGTTTCCGGGGACGGCGACTTTAAAGACCTAGAGCAAACGGATTTTTTAAGCCAAGGCTGGCCCCTCTGTTGGGCCACCGTAGTTCCCAGCGCCGCTTCGCCCTTAACGCCTTTTCCGGCGCCGTTAGCTTTAAAAGAGATTCCTTTGGGCAATCTTTACCCGACCCTGGGAATCGACAGAGCTTTGGCGGGTTTCGGCGCCGTCCGGGTTTACGGTGCTCCCAGTTTAATCATCGACGCCGGCACGGCTTTGACCTTAACGGCTTGGGATACAAACGACGCTTTTTGGGGCGGCGCGATCCTACCGGGTCTGGGATTACAGTTAGCCGCGCTCCATCAAAACACCGGCGCTTTACCCCAGTTAACTCCGCCCCAGGATTTACCGCCGCTCTGGGGACAGGACACCCAGGGATCAATTCAAAGCGGGGTTATTCATAGTCTTTTAGCGGGCGTCGGCGCTTATCTCCGAGATTGGCGGGTTGAGTTTCCAGAAGGAAAAATTATCTTAACCGGCGGCGACGGCCCAAGATTAAAGCGTTATTTTCAACAAATCCCAGAACTTAATATCCCAGGGTTAATCCTAGATCCCGCGCTAATTTTTAGGGGCATGGCGGCGCTGGTCCAGGAGTTCCCGGAGCGCCTTCTGCCGTAGCGCCGGGGATTCGGGGCCAAAGTTCCAGAGACTTTCGTAGAAGAAGAAAGAAACGCCGCTAAAGCCTTGATTTTGGGCCCACCGGACTTGAGCCTCTAGATCCGCCAGGGGCATAGGAGCGCCTTTCAGTCCTGCTAAAACTCCCACCAGGACGGGAATTTCCTCTTTAACCCGTTGCACCTCCGGCTTGAGCAGTTCCCGTTGGAAAGCGCCGAAGTCTCGACGATAGACCTGAAGCGCCAATTCGTCGATCAATCCTCTTTTTTGCCAAGCCTGCCAATCCAGCAGAAAGCAATTTTTAGAGAAGGTCTGGGGGTTGGGAGAGACGGAAATAATTAACCCCGGTTTGCTCCGCCGTAGAGTTTTAACTAAGGTTTCCGTAAATTCCGTCAGGCGCTCGGCCCGCCAATCCACCCAGGCTTGCCAGCGCCGATTTTGGCTAACGCAGTCCTGTTGGGGATCTAAGGCCGGAGGTAAGGGCGGGTTTTCTCCCCCGTGGTCGGCCTGAAATTGGGCCACCGTCAGGGGATCGTAGCCCATCTCCGCGGGGTAGCCAAAGTGGTCGTCCAGTTGAATGCCGTCTAGGTCGTAGCGGGTGACGAGATCCACCAATAACTCGGTCATCAGGCGCTGAACCTCGGGGTGGAGGGGGTTGAGCCAGACCCGAGGCAGGGTTTTTCCTTCTAGCCAAATCGTTTCCCCCGTTGCGGTCTGGGTGAGCCAATCCCGGCGGTTCTGTAACCAGGGCGCCTCGGCGGGCGTCATTAACCCCAACTCAAACCAGGCGATGACCCGCTGGTTTCTGGCCCTTGCCTGGGGAATCAGTTCCGCTAAAAAGTCCCGTCCCCCGAACTCCGGAAGTTGGGGTTTCCCGAACCAAGCTTTTCCCGTCGCACTGGGGTAAAGGGTATAGCCGCCGTTCCAAACCGTGGGGTAGAGGGTGTTAACGCCCAGATCCTCCAGTCGCTCCAGCGCCTGGGTCAGGTTTTGGGGATCGTAAAGGACGGCGCTGTCAATATTCGTGAGCCAAACGCCCCGGAGCGGCGCCGCCTCTAGCCGGTTGAGGGGGATTAACCCCGCCGCCAGTCCCAGCAGAATAGACATCAAACGGCGCCGGATCACCATGCTAAACCCCATCCACATTTAAAACTTTTGTTTAACTCCCCCTCTTGGGTGGGGGTTGGGGGGTGGGTTCCAAGGCTCTAGACCCACCCCTAACCCCTCCAAGGAGGGGAACCGGCAACTTGGAGCTAGACCCGGTCTAACCCGCCACCCAACGGTTAACTAGCCGCTCCACTAGGGTCATAGCATCATAGGGCTGACACACTTCCCTGACGACGCCCGGATCGACGGCATGGGGGGGGCGGAGACTGATGATATTGCCATAGACGCAATTCTCTTCAAAGACCTCTTCCAAAGCGCCGATTTCCTGAAGATTAAAAACCTTTTCTCGACTCTCGGGGGCGAAATCAATCCTGAAACTCTGGCCGTAACCGCAGTCCCGTAGGGTTTCTAGACAGTGGAGGGTCTGTTGATAAAAATCGGCGCTCCAGCCCTGTTTTCCCTTGGCTTTACTCGCGCCGCCGCCGTATTCAAACATCAAAATCTGGGGCAACTGCGCTGGGTTGAGCTGGGGCAGTTGTTGAATCACCGGCCATTCCCAGCCTTCAATATCCAGTTTTAAACAGGTCACCTGCTCTGGATTTTCCGGCGCTAAGAGTCCCGTCAGCGTTTGCGTCGCCACTTCTTTGGGCCGGGCGGAAGCGCCGAACCACCCTGGGGAGAGGGAGCTAAAGTTGCGGTTAAATAAACCGGCGAAACGCCCGACGTAGAGGGTCTGAGTTCCTTCCCGGTTGGATAAACAGAGTTCCCAGAGGCGAATATTCAGGCGAGCGACTAAGCGTTTTAGCTCCGGCGCCGGTAGAGGTTCAACGGCCCAGGTCGGATAGCCCATCTCCGCAAACTGCTGGCAGTAAAAAGCAAAGGTGCCCACCCCCACATCAATACACAATCCCCGGCGCTGGGGATCAATCCGGGGTAAAAGGGCGCCGAGGAGGGCTTGGCAACAGGGTTCGACGCGCATCGGCGGTTAATCCCGGTCGTCCGGGGGCGTTTCTCCCTCCGGGGAGTCCGCGTCCTCTAGGGGCTGGTAATCCACATAGGCCGCCGGGGGTTCGTCTTCATAGGGGTTGGGCTTGCGGCTCGGGGCGGAAGCGGGCCGGCGCCGGGGGGCGCGACGGGACGCTTCCGCGGTTTCTTCCGGGAGCAGGAACCAACTTCAGCTATCGGATCATTCAGAATTTCCAGCTGGTCACGCCTGTTGCGAATCCTCCTGCAACGGTTGCCGCCGCAGTCGGCACACCCT
>JBKCES010000427.1:0-14537 GCA_046304295.1 Cyanobacteriota bacterium
ACCCTTAAACTGGGAACCCTTTCCCCCGCCCAAATCGCCCAGATTCAAACCCTCTCCCTCTCGCAACTCGATAACCTAACCGAGGCCTTATTTAACCTTAATCAAAGCCAAGACCTAGACGACTGGTTAACCCAACGCGGCGCTTAACATCAAACGCTCATCAAAGTCCCAACGATGGAAACCGACAACCTCTTCTATCGGATCTTTCTCCGTAACCCCCAACTCATTAGCGAACTTCTGCCTCACATTCCCCCCGATTGCCACTTCCCGATGAGCGCCCCCGTCGTCAAAGGCAGAAAATTTTCCCTCGACGGCCTCCTTACCCCCCTCGATGATAACCCCGAACATCCCCTGATTTTTCTCGAAGCTCAGATGCAGAGAGATCTCCAATTTTATGGACGCTACTTCGCCGAAATCTTTCTCTATCTCTACGACTATGGCGTTACCCGACCCTGGTACGGACTACTGATTCTTCCCAATCAAACCCTCAACCTCGGCGCTGACTCTCCCTACCAACCCCTTCTTCGCCAACAAGTCCAAAGACTCTATCTGCAAGACCTCATCCCCCAAGATCGTCTCAGCCCCAACCTCTCCCTCCTCAAACTCATCGTCCTCGACCCCGAGCAAACCATCCCCTTTGCCCAAACCCTCCTTCAGCAAACCCCAAACCAGGACGCCTTCCTGCGTCAGCTCGATGTCATAGAAGCTATACTAGCCAACAAATTCCCCCAACTCACTCCCCAGGAAATCCTCAAAATGTTGCACATCCCCACCGTCGGACTTAGAGAAACCCGCTTTTACCAAGAAATCGCTAAAGAAGTCCGTCAAGAAGCCCTCCAAGAAGGTCGTCAAGAAGGTCGCCAAGAAGGTCGCCAAGAAGGTCGCCAAGAAGGTCGCCAAGAAGGTCGCCAAGAAGGGGAAATAACGGTTATTTTGCGGCTCTTGACCCTTAAACTGGGAACCCTTTCCCCCGCCCAAATCGCCCAGATTCAAACCCTCTCCCTCTCGCAACTCGATAACCTAACCGAGGCCTTATTTAACCTTAATCAAAGCCAAGACCTAGACGACTGGTTAACTCAAATCTAACCCCAATCATGACCCAAAAAGCTGACATTATTATCATCATGGCTCCCGACTCCACTTAACCACATCATCCCATGTGCGGCATCGCCGGTATCCTTCACTTTAACCAAACCCCCATCCCGACCCCTGACCTCCGCCAACTCAGCCAAAGTCTCTACCACCGCGGCCCCGACGACCAGGGCTACCTGACCTACTCCCCCCAAACCGAAATCGCCGTCTCCCGCGACCCCGAGCAACTACCCCCCGGAATTCTAGCCCTACTCCACCGGCGCCTATCCATCCTCGACCTCTCCCCCGCTGGTTGGCAACCCATGGTCAGTCAGGACCGGCGCTACGCCATCGCCTTCAACGGCGAAATTTATAACTATCTCGAACTCCAAAGCGAACTCAAGCAATTGGGCTACAACTTCCGCAGTCAAACCGACACCGAAGTTCTGCTAACCGCCTACATCCACTGGGGACAAGCGATACTGCCCCGCCTCGTCGGCATGTTCGCCTTCGCCCTCCTCGACGCCGACAAACAAACCCTCTTCCTCGCCAGGGACTTCTTCGGCATTAAACCCCTCTACTACAGCGCATGGGAAACCGGCTTCGCCTTCGCCTCAGAAATCAAAGCCCTCCTGCGCCTCCCGCAAATTAAACGCCAGATCAACCCCCAGCGCCTCTACGACTTTTTAACCTGCGGCCTCACCGATGCCGGCGCCGAAACCCTCCTCAGTTCCGTCCGCCAACTCCCCGCCGCCCATTGCCTAGAAATAGACCTAACCGCCCCGATCCCGACGCCGTCCCCCCGGCGCTATTGGCAAGTCGTCCCCGACCCGACCCTCGATCTTTCCTTCGCCGAAGCCGCTCGCCACTGCCGAGACATTTTTCTAGACAATATCAGCCTCCACCTCCGTAGCGATGTCCCCGTTGGCGTTGCCCTTTCTGGGGGAGTCGATTCCTCCAGCATCGTCATGGCCATGCGCCGCCTCAATCCCCAGCAAGAAATCCATAGCTTTAGCTACACTGCCGAAGATCCCCAGATCAACGAAGAAAACTGGATCGATATTGTCGTCGGCGCCGCCCAGACCGTTTCCCACAAAACCCGGCCCACCCCCCAGGAACTTGTCGCCGACTTGGATCCGCTCATTTACACTCAAGACGAACCCTTTGGCAGTACCAGCATCTACGCCCAACATCGGGTTTTTCGCCTCGCCCAAGCCAACGGCATTAAAGTCATGCTGGACGGCCAAGGCGCCGACGAACTCCTGGGCGGCTACTATCCCTACCTCGCCGCCCGCCTCGCCTCCCTCATCCGTCAGGGAAAATGGCTTAAAGCCAAACAATTTTTCCAGAAAATTTGCCAATTCCCCGGCGCTGAAAACTATCCCTTCTTCAAACAAGCCCTTGGCCTCTTTCTGCCCCTCGACCTGAAAACCCAAATCAAAGGCTATCTTGGCAAACCCGCCTTTCCCCTCTGGTTAAACGCCCCCTGGTTCCAAGCCCGTCGCGTCCATAGCAACACCATCCCCCGCCTCCAGGGAACAGATCTTCTGCGGGCCCAACTCCTGCAAAGTCTCGACACCAGCCTCCCCGGACTCCTGCGCTATGAAGACCGCAATTCCATGGCCCATTCCCTCGAAAGCCGGGTTCCTTTCCTAACGCCTAAATTGGTCAACTTCCTCTTCTCCCTGCCTGAAGACTACATTATCGGCGCCGACAGTGTCACCAAAGCCGTCTTCCGGGAAGGCATGAAAGATATCCTCCCCGAACCCATCCGCACCCGCCGGGATAAAATCGGCTTCGCCACCCCCGAACTCAGTTGGTTAACCACCCTGAACCCTTGGGTAGAAAAGGTTCTCAAAAGCGAAACCGCCCAGACCATCCCCGTTTTAAACATTGAAATCATCGAACAGGAATGGCAGGCCATCCTCGACCAAAAAAGTCCCTTTGACTTCCGGGTTTGGCGCTGGCTGAATCTCATTAAATGGGCCGAACACAACCAAATTACTTTTGACTAATTCCTAATCTTCCTCTCTCAGTAAATCTGCCTAGACTTCGACTAGGGCCGTCGCCTAGTCTTCGGTTTCTAAGGTTTAGTTATAATTAACCTACCCTCCAGCTCCCTCCGGCGCTATGACCGACTCCACCCTAAGAACTCTGATCCAACAAGAGCTACCCCAACTCGTCGCCCAAGATCCGGCCATACGGGATTTTATCCTGCGCACGGTCTCCGACTACTATGCCAGCAAACCAGAGACGGAAAGCCGTTTTGACCAAATTCTGGAGCAATTAGAGCGAGACCGCCAAGAACAGGCTCGAAAATGGGAGGAAAATGGTCGGCGGTTTGACGCCGTGCTGGCTCGATTTGACACTGAGAAGGAAGAACAGGCTCAGAAATGGGACGAACAGCGCCGTCTCAATCAGTCCATCCTGGAAGAGATCAGACAAATGAACTGTAAACATGAAAGTACCATCGGGGCGTTAGGATCTCGTTGGGGTCTTGCTTCCGAGGCCAGTTTTCGGAACGCGCTCCAGGGCATTCTGGGGCGATCCTTCGGGGTGCAAGTCCTGAATCTGACCCTATACGATCAGGAGGGGGAGGTCTTTGGTCGTCCAGATCAGGTGGAAATTGACATTATTATCCAGAATGGCATGACCATCGCCTGCGAGATTAAGTCTTCCATTGATAAGGCGGGGATGTATAGCTTTGGTCGCAAGGCGGATTTTTACGCCAAGCATGAAAATCGAACAATTGACCGTAAAATTGTCATCTCGCCGATGGTGGACAGTCGAGCTTTGCCGGTAGCAGAGGCGCTGGGCATTGAGATTTATAGTTACGCAGAGGACGTGCCGTCGCTGTAGCCGGCGCCGCTTAAGGGACGGCGGAGCGGTATGTTTTAGCGAAGATCTATTTGGCCCATTACCCGCAAGGGACTAAAAATGAAAATTGTCACCATTATCGGCGCTCGCCCCCAATTTATTAAAGCCGCCGCCGTTTCTCGCCTCTTGCGAGAAACCCCTAATTTTCAAGAAATCTTAGTGCATACCGGCCAACACTATGACCCCAACTTATCGGCCATTTTCTTCACCGAACTGGAAATTCCCCAACCGGATTACCATTTAGGTATCGGCTCCGGCCACCACGGGCAACAAACCGGCCGCATGTTAGAAGCCATTGAACAGGTATTAATAACCGAAAAACCGGATTGGGTTCTGGTCTATGGCGACACCAACTCTACCCTCGCTGGCGCCCTCGCCGCCGTTAAACTCCATATTCCCATCGCCCATGTGGAGGCGGGATTACGCTCCTTTAATCGCCAAATGCCCGAAGAGATTAACCGGGTCTTGACCGACCACAGCGCCGATCTCCTGCTGGCGCCGACCGCTCAGGCCGTGCAAAACCTCCGTCGGGAAGGGATATCCGAGGGCAAAATTCGTCAGGTCGGGGACGTGATGTACGACGCCGCCCTCTACTACGGCGCTCAGAGCAACCAGAAAAGCCGAATTTTAGAAACTTTAGGATTGTCCCCCAAGGGCTACATTCTTGCGACCGTCCATCGAGCGGAAAACACCGACTCCCCAGAACGTCTTCAGGCTATTTTCGGCGCCCTTGACCAGATTGCTCAAACCATCCCCGTTCTGATCCCCCTCCATCCCCGGGCCCGAAAACTGCTACACCAGTACGATTTAGAAACCCTAACCCACAATCTCGCCGTCCTCGACCCCGTCGGCTATCTCGATATGGCGCAACTGTAAAAAAACGCCCGTCTCATTGTCACCGACTCCGGCGGCGTGCAAAAAGAAGCCTATTTTTATCAAGTGTCCTGCCTGACCCTCCGGCAAGAAACCGAGTGGAGGGAACTGGTGGAACTGGGCTGGAATCGACTGATTGATGACTTTAGCCCCGCCCATCTCGCCGTCGCCCTAGAAACGGCGCTGGCCCAAGACCGACCCGGCGCCGTCGGGGTTTCTCCCTATGGTCAAGGGCACAGCGCCGAGGCTATCCTAAAATGTCTAGAAACAGTTTAAGAAGAAGATGACTCTACTACCAATCGCCGCTCTCCCTCGGAAGCGATTAACCTTAATCGAGTTTCTGGACGATTACCCCCAAGAGGGCGGTCGGTTTGAATTACGGGATGGCTTTATTTTTACTATGCAACCGACAGGAACCCATGAGCAGGTAGCCGGTTTTCTGGCCTTGGAACTGGGCATAGAAATTAAACGACGCCAGCTCCCCTTTTTTATTCCTCGCCAAGGCATGGTTAAGGCTCTAGATTCAGACCGTTCTGGCTTTATTCCTGATGTGATGGTCTTAGACGCTAACCTTATTCTAGATGAACCTCTGTGGAAGCCCCGTTCTCTCATTACTCAAGGTAAAAGCATTCCCCTAGCTATCGAAGTGGTTAGCACTAATTGGCAGGACGATTATTTAATGAAATTAGGAGAATACGAAAAGTTAGGCATTGGAGAGTACTGGATCGTCGATTATCTGGGGATAGGCGGGCGCCGTTATATCGGTAGCCCTAAACAACCGGCGCTCTCAATTTATACTCTGACGCAAGGGGAGTATAATTGGCAACTGTTTGTCGGCGCTGAGCGGGTTCAATCTGTCACCTTTCCTGAACTTGATTTAACGGCTGAGGAAATTTTTGCTCAGGGGCAATAAATATCCATGTTTCTATAAAATTTTACTAATAGTTCTCGTGTTTATTGACTTCGTATCGGCACTGGGGGGATGTTGGACCTGATTTAATGTTAAGTTTTGTTACAGATGGCGGCGCTGGCGCCGGTTTTAGGTATAGTGGGTTGTGTTGGTTTCTGGCGTTGGCTATGGCTGAACCGGTGATTCAGGTGCGGGATTTAGGGAAGCGGTATTCAGATCCGCTCGGCGGAGCGCCGTCTTTTATCCTCTCCTTTGGTCGGCTAAAGACAAGTTTTAATTTTTACCAGTTTTAATGATAATGAAGGTTTGTGTTGTCGGCTTGGGGTATGTTGGCCTACCAACGGCTAGTTTGTTGGCCAGTAAAGGTTTCAGTGTTCATGGTGTGGATGTTAGCGAAAATATTATAGAAACTCTCAGAAAGGGAAAAGTTCACATTGTTGAGCCTGAGTTGGATATTTTGGTCAAGTCCGCTGTTAATAGCGGTAATTTAACGGTGGATTTGGAGCCAATTAGTGCCGATGTGTTTATTGTGGCGGTTCCAACGCCGTTTAAGGATCACTATGTTCCTGATATTTCTTTCGTGGAGGCGGCTACTCGTAAAATTGCGCCCTATGTGCAGTCTCAAAATTTAATCATTTTGGAATCGACCAGTCCGGTAGGAACAACTGAGGTAATTGAGAAATGGATGCGGGAGTTACGGCCCGAGCTATGGGACAAAAACTGCGTTTACATTGCCCATTGCCCGGAGCGGGTTTTGCCCGGTCAAATTATTAAAGAGTTAGTAACCAATGATCGTATCGTTGGCGGAATCGATCCAACTTCCGCAAAAATGGCGGCGGATTTTTATCGACGATTTGTGAGTGGAGAAATTCTAGAAACCGACGCTAGGACGGCAGAGCTAGCGAAGCTGACGGAGAACGCTTGTCGGGATGTCAATATTGCTTTTGCTAATGAGTTATCTTTGATTTGCGATCGGCTTCATATCAACGTCTGGGAGTTGATCGAGTTAGCTAATCGTCACCCTCGGATTAATATCCTACAACCGGGACCTGGAGTGGGTGGTCATTGCATTGCGGTAGATCCTTGGTTTATCGTTGACTCCGCTCCCGAGGAGGCAAAGCTCATTAGGACGGCGCGGGAGGTGAATGACCACAAGCCGTTTTATGTGGTGAATAAAATTAAGTCCAAAGCCGAGCGGCTCAAAGAGCCGGTGATTGCCTGTCTAGGGCTATCTTTTAAAGCTAATATTGACGATATTCGTCAGAGTCCAGCGATCCAAATTGTTGAACATCTTGCTGAAGATAAGGTGGGCAAGCTGATGGTGGTTGAACCCTATTTACAAGAATTACCTAAAAGTTTATCTGTTTTAGATGGGATAGAGTTCACAGATTTAGAAACGGCTATTTCCCAGTCTGATATTGTCGCTTTGTTAGTGGATCATCGAGCTTTTCAGTTTGTCCACAAAGACCAACTACAGGAAAAAATGGTGATTGACACCAGAGGAATGTGGCGATGAAACAGGTATTGATTAAGCAGGGGCAAGCTATTGTCACGGATGTCCCGGCGCCGATGGTCGAGCCAGGGACTATTCTCGTGCGGGTGGAGCGTTCCTGTATTTCCACCGGAACGGAAATGAGCGGTTTACAGGTCAGTCGTCAACCTCTCTGGCAACGGGCGATTCGCAACCCGGATAAGGTCAAAAAAGTCGTTGAAATGGCTTTAAATCAGGGGGTTCAGCGCGCGGCGACGACGGTGCAGGGCAAATTAGAAAGCGGCTCGCCACCCGGATACTCGGCGGCGGGAACGGTAATTGCGGGGGGGGAAGGAGTGGAGGAGATTCAGGCGGGGGATCGAGTGGCTTGCGCCGGGGCCCAATGCGCTCATCATGCGGAGGTTATTCGGGTTCCGCCCAATTTGTGCGTCGCGATTCCTGATCCTGTGGACTTTGATCTAGCTAGTACAGTGACGTTAGGAGCTATCGCTCTACAGGGGGTGAGACGGGCTCAGCCAACCATGGGGGAAGTTTTTGTTGTTTTAGGGTTAGGCGTTTTGGGTCAAATCACCGCTCAGTTATTGTCTGTCAACGGTTGTCGGACGATTGGGACAGATCTAGACCGAGGGAGGATTCAGCAGGCGGAAGAGCTGGGTATGGCGCTAGCCATTCACCCGGAGGATGGGGATGCGATTCAGCGAGTTTTTCGTTTGACGGACGGTCTTGGGGCTGACGGGGTGATTATTACGGCGGCGACTTCGTCGGACGAAGTGATTTCTCAGGCGTTTCAGATGTGTCGCAAGAAGGGTCGAGTGGTCTTAGTCGGAGATGTGGGTTTGAACCTAAATCGAGCGGATTTTTACCAAAAGGAACTAGATTTTTTCATTTCGACATCCTACGGCCCGGGTCGCTATGATCGCCGTTATGAAGAGGAAGGGATGGAGTATCCGGCGGCCTATATTCGCTGGACAGAGAATCGCAATATGGGGGAGTATTTACGATTGATTGGGGAGGGGAAACTGAAGATTAAGCCTTTAATCAGCGAGGTTTATCCGGTTACGGCGGCAACGGGGGCTTATGAGGCGATCCGCGCTAGTCAGACAAAACCAATGCTGGTGTTGCTGTCTTATCCCAATCAGGGAGAACCGGAGCGGGTGATTGCTAATCCGAGTTTGATTCCCCAGAAATACACAGGACAGAGCCGGGTGGCGATGGTGGGGGCGGGGGATTTCGCCAAGGGAATGCATTTACCCAATCTACAAGGGTTGTCGGATCGGTTTACATTGCGGGCGGTGGCGAGTCGCACGGGGGCTAACGCTGAGGCGGTGGCCAGGCAGTTTGGGGCGGCTTACTCGACTACGGACTATGAGAAGGTTCTCGCCGATCCAGAGGTGGATTTGCTTTTTATCTGTACGCGGCATGATCTTCACGCCCCGATGACGTTGCAGGGGTTACGGGCGGGCAAGCACGTTTTTGTGGAGAAGCCGTTGGCGTTGACTGCGGAGGAGTTGGCCGAGATCCAAGGGTTTTACGACCGAGATTTGTCAAATGGGCCGCTGATGTTGACGGGTTTTAATCGACGTTTTTCGCCGGTGATAGCGCCGCTTTATCAACAGTTAGCAGACCGTTCTAATCCCCTGATTCTCAATTATCGAATGAACGCGGGGTATATTCCTTTAGATTCTTGGGTGCATGGCGCTACCGGCGGGGGGCGAAATTTGGGGGAGGCGTGTCATATCTACGATCTGTTTACGGCGCTGGTTGGGGCGAAGGCGACGAAGGTAGAGGCTCAGGCTTTGCGGCCGACCACGGGTTACTATAGCGGTCGGGACAATTTTGTGGCGACCATTTCCTTTGAGGACGGATCGGTGGCGACCTTGACCTACACGGCGCTGGGATCTCGGGATTATCCGAAGGAGCATTTGGAGGTTTACGGCGAGGGCAAGGTTTGGGTGATGGAGGATTACAAGTCTTTGCGGGTGTTCGGCTCTTCGGCAAAGGGAATTGATTTACCTTTAACGGATAAAGGACACAAGCAGGAGTTGTTGAGTTTGGAGCAGGCGATTAAGCTGGGGGGAGGTTGGCCGATTCCCTTATGGCAACAGGTTCAGGCTACGGAGATTGCGCTAGCGGTAGAACAAGATCTTTTAGAAGGCTAGGTATTATGTGCGGTATTGTTGGCGCCTTGACTTTTGACCAAAGCGATTTTGCTATTACGGCGAAGTATCTCGTTCCCATGCGGGACATTATGGAACACCGGGGGCCGGATGGCACCGGTTTGTGGATTGCGGAGGATGGCCGCATCGGTCTGGGGCATCGGCGCTTATCGATTATTGACTTGTCCACAGTCGCCAACCAACCGATGAGTAATGAAGATGGGTCGGTCTGGGTGGTCTTTAACGGCGAAATTTATAATCATGCCGAGATTCGGGCGGAGTTAGAGCGCCGGGGAGGGCATCGTTGGAAAACGGATCACTCGGATACAGAGGTGATTATTCACGCGTTCGAGGAGTGGGGCGTCGGTTGTTTAGAACGCTTTCGGGGGATGTTCGCCATTGCTATTTGGGATGGGCGTAACCGAGAACTCTGGTTAATTCGAGACCGGATCGGGGTTAAGCCGTTATATTACAGCTTGCATCATGGACGGATTACTTTCGCTTCGGAAATTAAGGCGCTGTTGCAAGATCCGCAACAGGAAAGGGCGGTGAATGAGGAGGCTTTTTTCCATTACCTCTCTTTTCTAACTACGCCAGCGCCGCAAACGTTATTTGAGGGGATTCGCAAGTTGCCGGGGGGGACTTGGCTACGGATTCGACCGGATGGGGAAATATACGAGCAAAGATATTGGGACGTTTGGGATCAGACGGAGCCGTTGACGGGGCGCTCCGAGGGGGAAATCGCAGAGATGCTATTGGCGCAGTTGCGGGAGTCGGTGGCGTTGCGGAAGGTGAGCGATGTGCCGGTGGGTATTTTTCTGTCGGGGGGAATCGACTCCAGCACGAACACGGCTTTATTTTCAGAAGGGGAAAACCAAGCGGTTAAGACGTTTTCGATTGGCTATGAGGGGGATTATCAAAGTTACCAGAATGAGTTGCATTTTGCCCGGTTGATGGCGGAGACAGTCGGCGCGGATTACCATGAGCGATTGCTGACCATTGATGATTTGTTGGATTTTTTGCCCCGTATGGTCTTTTTGCAGGATGAACCCATTGCCGATCCGGTTTGTGTGCCGGTTTATTATGTGTCGAAGTTGGCGCGGGATAATGGGGTGACGGTCTGTCAGGTGGGAGAAGGATCTGATGAATTATTTTGGGGCTATCCGAGTTGGAAGACGGCGCTGGGTTTGCAGGGCTGGGCGGACACGCCTTTTTCGGGGCCGCTGAAGCAGTTGGGGTTATGGGGTCTGGATATTTTGGGTAAGGATCAGGATTTTCGCTATGAGAAGTTAAAACGGGCGACGGAGGGGCGACCGATTTTTTGGAGCGGGGCGGAGGCGTTTACTCAGCGCCAAAAGGAGGCGTTGCTCTCGCCCCGGCTACGGCGCCGGTTTGAGTCGTTTTCGTCTTGGGAGGCGCTGGCGCCGATTTATGAGCGGTTTTGTTTGGGGACTTGGGAGTTATCGCCTTTACACTGGATGAGCTATACTGATCTCAACTTACGTTTGCCGGAGCTGTTGCTGATGCGGGTGGACAAGATGAGTATGGGGGTGAGCCTGGAGGCGCGGGTGCCTTTTTTAGATCATAAGTTTGTGGAATTGGCCATGGGGATTCCGGCGGAGCTGAAGACTAAGGGAGGGGTGTTAAAGTCGATTTTGAAGCGCTCGGTGCGGGGAGTCATCCCGGATCAACTGGTTGATCGGCCTAAGCAGGGTTTTGGGGTGCCGGTTTATGAATGGTTTTTCGATCGTTTAGGGGTCGCTATTCGGGATGAGTTACAGGTCTTCTGTCGCCAAACAGATTTTTTGGATTGGCGGGCGGTGGAAGCTTTGATTGATTCTGGCGCTGGCCCCCAGGTTTGGTATTTGTTTAATTTTGCTCTTTGGTGGAAGGAGTTTATTAAATGAATTTGGGCAAAGAGAATGATTAAAGAATATGTAGAACAAGGGAAAAATCTTTTAAAATCAGACTTTTTTAAAAAGGTTTTTGAAACTTTTTCAACCCGAATTTTTTTATTATTTTTAGGGCTTGTGACTTCCGCTATCATTACTAGGATTCTAGAGCCTAAAGGCAGGGGGTTAGTCGCCGCCGCAACTACAATAACAGCTATTGGCGTGCAATTTGGAAACTTGGGGTTACATTCATCTAATACATATTATGTAGCCAAAGACATGAATTTATTGGGCAGATTAGTTGGCAATAGCTTATTTTTTGGTTTTTTTGTCAATGGATTATGGACAACATTTTTGTATATTGTTTTTCTTCGGTTTCCTCAAATTGCTCCCTTACAAGGTAGTTTGTTGTTTTTAGGACTCATTTTAATTCCGATTACTTTAAGTTACATGCTTTTGCAAAATTTGTTACTTGGAATAGATAAGTCATCAGAATATAATAAAATAGAACGAATAACTGGATTGCTCAATATTCTTCTTATTTCAATTTTAATCCTTGTAAAACAGGTTTCTCCTAGTAGAGTCTATATCGTCAGCTTAGTGACAGCAAGTTTTGGGATTATATTGGCTCTTTCGGGATTAAAAATAAAAAAACTTAGTAAATTAAAGCTATCTGTATTACTATTTAAGGACAACTTTGCTTATGGCTTTAAGTCATATTTAGTCTGTTTTTTGGGATTTATGGTTCTTCGCTCAGATATATTGCTAATACAATATATCTTGGGTTACGAATCTGTTGGCTATTATTCGGTAGCTGTTGGTTTAATTGATAAACTTTATATGATTCCTACCGCAATCAGCACAATACTATTTCCAAAACTTGCATCTCATAATAATATTGAAGAAAAATGGAGAGCAACTAAAAAAGTTATCTATAGCACAATATCAGTAATGCTACCCTTGATTATTATCAGCTATATTTTATCTAAATCAATTATTACTGTTCTTTATGGTAATGACTTTACTGGAGCGATACTGGCATTTAACTGGTTGCTTCCAGGGGTATTTTTCCTATCAATTACTAGCATTTTATCTAGTTATATTGGCAGTATCGATATCCCCAAAGAGCTTATTTACATTTATGGATTGGGGGTCTTATTAAATACCAGCATTAATATTTTTCTACTTGGCAAAATTGGAATTGTCGCCGCGTCTATTTCATCTTCTCTGACATACGCAGTCATTTTAAGTTTAATGTGTCTTTTCGCAATCAGTTTATCTAAAGGAAAAACCATTTATGAATATGTTTTCGATTCTTCTCAGAAAGTCCCGTAATTTATACTATAAATCCATGATCGAGTATTGTGGAAAAGATACAAATTTTAATGGGTTTAATATAACAATTATGGGCGGAAAAAAGAATATAGGTAAAGGTATTATAATTGGCGAAAAATGCACTATATACGATGGATGTCAGCTTGTCTCTGATGACAAATCAGAATCAGGGATTACGATAGGAAATAACTGTCATCTTAATTTTGGTTGCTATATCTGTGGAATTGGTGGATTAGATATAGGGAATAATTGTCTTTTTGGGCCAGGGGTTAAGATAATTCCTGCTAACCATAAATGTGATAGAATAGATATAGACATAATCAAACAAGGACATGATTTTAGTAAAGTAGTAATCAATGATAATGTTTGGATTGGAGCTGGCGCCATCATACTTGCAGGTGTTCAGATTAATAGCGGTGTCGTAGTTGCCGCTGGGGCAGTAGTTACAAAAAATGTTGAAAGTGATAGAATTGTAGCTGGGGTGCCAGCTAAGGTTATTAAGTTAAGAGGTAACAATGGAGATCAATAATTTTGAAAAACTCTCGCCTGACCAGTACAAGATTAACACAAAAAATCACTGGTCGGAGAGTCCTTGCGGCTCTAATTACTCAGGCAGTGAACCATACACTGAAAAATATTTCAATGAAATTGAGTCTCATCGGTATGAAACACATCCATGGATACTGAAAAGCATTGAGTCTTTTGATATAAAAAATAAAAAAGTCCTAGAAATAGGCTTGGGCGTTGGCACAGATCACCTAAATCTGGCTCGACAAGGTGCCGAAATGTATGGAATTGATTTAACCAAGAAATGCGTGGAAGTTACAGGCAATCGTCTAAAAATCTTTGGACTACAATCTTATTTAGTTAATGGTGATGCAGAAAACCTTCCGTTTGAGGAAGAAGTTTTTGATTTTGTTTACTCCTTTGGTGTAATTCATCATTCCCCTGATACTCAAAAGATAATCGATGAAGTTCATCGAGTCTTAAAGCCTGGAGGTAAATGCTTTATTACAGTTTATAATAAAAACTCGATTTTCTTTTGGTGGACAACCTACTTATATAATTTTCTTTGGAAAAAGAGTTACAAAAAACGGACTTTAACTCAACAAATAAGTTTAATTGAATATCCCAATAATTCAGAGGATATGATAATTCGTTTGTATAATCCAAATGAATTTCGAGTGATGTTTTCTTCATTTTCTACTATTAAGTGTTATGTAAAACAACTCTTATTTTCTGATATTGCCATCATAGACCGCATATTTAAAGATGATCATCCGAATAAGTTCCTTTCTTTTCTGGGTAACATCTTTGGATGGTATATTGTCATAGAAGCAACTAAGTGAATTTCATTATGCAAGATAATGTATATGGTCATGCAAAAAAAATACAATGGTTAAAAACCTATTTAACCAAACAGCAAAAAATTTTAGAATTTGGTTGTGGTACTGGATTTATGATCACATTACCTCTTTTAAAGTTGGGCTACGATATTTACGGAATTGATTTAGACGCAAAAAGTATTGCCCATGGAAAGTGCCTTTTTTTGAAAGAAAGAAAAGATCCAAATAGACTTATGCTTACTGACCTTAACGATTGTCAAGATTCTTTTGATGTTATTATTGTTTCAGAAGTTTTAGAGCACCTATCAAACAACGAGCTTAAATACTACATTGACTTAATCAAGTCTAAATTAACTCCCCAAGGGTTTCTATTAGTTACCGTACCCAATGGTTTTGGGTGGTTTGAACTTGAAAGCTTTGTATGGTTTAAACTTGGGGTAGGTAAAATAGTTGAAGTTGCAAAATGTGATAGAGTAATCAGAAAAATCAAGAATATTTTCATAAAGATTGATTACACTTTTCATGATCAGCCATCCACCTTATCATCTTCCCCTCATTTGCAGAAGTTCACATATTATTCTATAC
>JBKCES010000428.1:0-4802 GCA_046304295.1 Cyanobacteriota bacterium
TCGTAGAGTTTTTGGGCGGTTCGCATGGAGTCCCTGGCCGACAGGCCCAGTTTGCGGTTCGCTTCTTGCTGGAGGGTGGAGGTGGTAAAGGGAGGGTAAGGGCGCCGGGTGGTGGGTTTTTCTTCCGTGTGAGTCACTTGCCAGGGTTTTCCCGTCAGACGGGCCTTGAGAGCGACCGCCATCGCCTGATCCAGCGCTAAAACCGACCGGTTAGGCAACAACTGCCCTGTCTGGGGGTCAAAGTCGGCGCCGATGGCGATTTTTTGCTCCGCCAGGGCCACTAACTTCGCCTCAAAAGTCGTTTCTAGATGGGCGAGGAGCGCCTTCAGATCCCAATAGGCCGCCGTCTTAAAGGCCCGGCGCTCCCGCTCCCGTTGGACAAGTAAACGAACGGCGACGGACTGCACCCGCCCGGCGGACAGCCCCCAGGCGATTTTTTTCCAGAGGAGGGGCGAGAGGGTGTAACCCACCAACCGGTCTAAAATGCGGCGGGTCTCCTGGGCGTGAACCAGATTTTCATCAATATCCCGACAGTTAGCCAGCGCCGCCTGGATGGCCTCCTGGGTAATTTCGTGGAAGACCATGCGTTTAATGGGCACCTGGGGGTTTAAAAGTTGGAGCAGATGCCAACTGATGCTCTCCCCCTCCCGGTCTTCGTCAGTCGCCAGGATCACCTCGTCGGCTTGCTTGAGCGCCGTTTGCAGTTCTTTAACGACCTTCTTTTTGTTTTTAGGGATCACGTAGAGAGGCTCAAAGTCATTTTCCACGTCGACCCCTAAGTTGGCCCAGGGTTTTTCTTTAAAATTAGCGGGCACTTCCTCCGCCGAAGCGGGCAAATCTCGCACATGCCCCATAGACGCCTCCACCCGGTAGTCTCCAGGCAAATAGTTGCGAATGGTGCGAGCTTTCGTAGGGGATTCGACAATGACGAGTTTGGCCATAGCGGTGGGTAAACGGCGGAAACGGGGCGGAGGGGAAACTCCTGCTACGAAGGTGTAGCGCAGGGGTCTGGATCAGGCTTTTCCCCTGTACCTAAGATAATAGAGAGATTCTAGGGCGTTTTGACAAGTCCCCCTTAATTTGCCCCTTTGCTATAGTTTTTCAGTATGACTCAGGGGCGGGAAACCCTTTTTCCGCTCAGCCCCTTGTTTATTCCTTCAAGGCGTGCTATGATGAAAGCCGCTCAAATGCGGATGTGGCGGAATTGGTATACGCGCACGTTTGAGGGGCGTGTGGCTTTGCCTTGCGAGTTCGAGTCTCGCCATCCGCATCTTATTTTTAAACCCGAGAAGGGGGGGCACCCCTCTTTCTCGCTAGTCGGGGAGGGTAAGCCCTTCGAACTCTTTTGTTAGCGCCCCGGATCTTGCCAAAAAATAACGCTTTCGTTCAAGGTTTGCACCCGAGCGCCGGGGTAATAAAAGCTTAAAATCTTGTCGGCGCTCCAACCCAGTTGGGCGAGTTTATAGGAACCGAATTGACTCAAGCCGACGCCATGGCCAAAGCCTCCCCCCACAAAGGCGTATCCTTGTAATCGCTTTTGCTGATCCAAAATCGGATCTAAATAAAATAAAGTGCTCCGGGGGGCGCTGAAGGCGCTGCGGGCTTCGTTTTTGTGGAGTTCCACCACTCCTGCGTCGGTAACGACGTTGAGTTGTAATACTCGGCCGGAGGGGGAGCGGCGGACGATTTCCAGGGATTTAACGGTTTGAAACTGGGCTAAAGGATGATTTTGTTTTTCCAGATAGTTTTTTAAATCTTTGGTCAACTCTGTCAAACTAACGGGATAGCGCCAGCGAAAAACTTTTCGCCCCGTTTCATTGAATCCCTCCTTCAGGTTAATAAAGTCTCGTAAATTGGCTTCGCTCGACAGATCCTTTTGGGCTAAATTCCACAGCGGTTGAGGCGAATCAATGACCGCTTGCAGATAAGGGCGCTCTTGACCATTCCAGACATCGCTAAAGCGGGCGGTGACCCCCCCGGTGGTGGAAGAGTAGAGAGCGTCCACTAACTCGTTGTCATAAGTTAAAACCAGTCCTCGGGTTTCCGCAATCGCTTTATCCGCTTGGGGACTGGTTTGCTGAAGACCGTAGTAAACCTGACAGTGGGTGGTGGCACAAAGTTGATAGTTGTCCGCCGCAAAGCGCCGCAGGTTCCGCAGGGCATAGGTGCGGGCGATAATCGTCTGGGCCTTGGCGGCGTTAAGGGGGGCGTTAGGCCCGATTTCGTGGGGCACTACGCCCCGTAAATAGGTTTCTAGGGGGACGGCGTTGACCAAAGTGTAGCTACCGTAGGCGTTGGGTTGAAGCTTGAGACTGCCGCCGTAGAGACGTTTTTGCTTCCCCTGAGTCACTTGAATTAACGCTTTAGGGGCAGTAATTGCGACTTGATCGACGGGATAACTCTTGCCGCCCAGAGTTAAAACTGTCTGGGGCTTAGCTTTCACCAAGCTGTTATTAAGGTAAGGAAAAGTTTGCCCTTGGGCTTTCAGATCTTGCAACAACCAGCGCCGAACTAGAGGACTATTATAAACGCTCCGCTTCGCCCAGACTTGCCAACGGTCCGGTTGAGCGACTTCCACTGGAATCCCCTTCTTGCGCCAAGCCTCGGCGCTGTCTTCCGCAGTTTCAAAAGTGGCGTGGTCGCTCAAAACTAAAAACTCTAATAACTTCGGCCCGGCTAGGGACTGGCGCTGAATCCCTAAAGTCGCTTGTTTGGCCTCTAGCGTCATGGGTTTCCCTTCTGGACTCGCAAAAGTAAACTTTAGAGCCTCTTTCCCCGGACTACTTAGGGTCAGTTGGTCTTTGTCCTCGCTCCCAAAGCGTTGAATCACGCCAACTTGGAGGATCGGGTCTGATTTCGGCGCCGTTTTGCTGGCCAGCGCCGTTAGGGAAATGAAAACCGCCGTTGTCGTCCCGACTAGGAAACCGGCGGTTTGGAGACGGGAGTAGGCAAGGCGAACCATAGTTAGGCAAGGTGAAAACTAGCGGTAAAAAATCTTAACATTAAGGACGCCCTAGGCGAATCGCCATTGCGCTGAAGCGCTAAAGCCGCAACCGAAGCACCCCGAGGGAGAGATCCTGCCCCTGTAGGAAAGGTTGCTCGAAAAAGGCCAACATATCTTTTAATTGGGGTTTTCCCTTGGAGGCGCCGGTGGCGCCCATGGCCACCAAGACCCCGCAATAGCCCTGGGTGGCTCGGCACCGTTGTTCCCACTTTTGGCGGGCCGCCTGATGCACAGAACTGGCGGGGGAAA
This sequence comes from Cyanobacteriota bacterium, assembly GCA_046304295.1. GTDB lineage: Bacteria > Cyanobacteriota > Cyanobacteriia > Cyanobacteriales > Microcystaceae > Synechocystis. Next base: position 3,254 of record JBKCES010000428.1, read on the forward strand.
ATTCGCCAAAAAGATAGAGGTTCCCCGCCTGGGTCTGGAGAATGCCCAATTCATAGTTGAGGTTATGGCGCTGATCCTCCCCCGGATTGAAACAAAGCCCCTGGATGCCGCCTTCCTGACGTAGGATGCCGATTAACTTTTCCGCCTTGGGCCGGGAGGTTTGGATAATCAATACCGGAAAACCATCCCCCTGGGCTTCGACGATTTGGGGTTGGCAAAAGAGACGGGGATGGTGGTGCAGGCTCTGGCGAATATCCCAGGGCACCATGCCCAGACTGAGGAGAGCGTTATCGGGAATGAGATTATCCCGGATGACCACTTTTTCCGTCTGGAGGGCGTTTTCTTCCCGTTCCTCCATTTGGATCAGCAACTCCTCCGCCAGCTCCGGCAGGGTTTTGACCGTTACCGCCGCCTTTTGGCGGGGGTTGCAGGCAGAGAAAGCTCCGTTATAACTGAGCGCCGGAATTGGGTCATTTTCGAGGTCTTCTGCGTAGTGTTGGGAAAACTCAATTAACCCCTGAAGGGCGTAGGTTAAGACCTGGGCCTCTTCCTCGTCTAAAAAGGGACGAATTCCTTCTAGGGGGTGGATACTGCCAAAAACCGGCTGAATTTCCTCTGAGGATAAAAGTTCTAAATCTATCTCCTCTCCCTCTGGAGCCAGTGCCTCGTAGTTTAAAAACCAACAGTCCTGGGAGCAAAAAACCTGCTCTAGGTAATCGCCGTCTTGATTGCCTAAAATGGCGGAGCGGAACTGCCGGAGCGAGTCGAGGGAGCGGTAAAAGATGACGCCAAATTCCTCCCCCAACATCCCCATAACACAGGCGTATAAGACGGGCGTATCGGGTCGGTCAATCTCCACCGCCAAAATATCGTGGTCTGCCAATAACTCCCAGGGCGACTCCTCCCAGAGACCGCGGGCGAGGCGAGGCAAAATTTCCTGATAGGGCGCCGGCAGAGCGTCGGGGTGGTGCTGGTTGGCGGTTTCAAAGTTGCGAAACAGTTCGTCAATCAGGGGCAAATCCGGGACGTAATCGATGGCGATGTCCAAGTTTTGCAGAGCACCCCGCAGAAAAAACTGGATTTCTCGGTTCCGCACCACGATTTTTTGAGGCCGGGCTGGCGGCGCCGGGGGTCGGGGCACTTCCATGGCCCGTAGGAGCGCCCGCACCACCACCTCTGGGCCGTTATCGGGGGCGACGAAATCTAGGGCCCGCACCAAACCCTCGTTACCGTCTACCCAGAGGATACAGTCTCCCTTTTCGGCGCCGTTGCTGGCCTCCGGGGGATTAAGGGGGCGGCGGTCCCCTTCCCAAACGCTGGGCAGTTGGGGCAGTTGTTGAATACGGTGGAGGGTGGAGGCGGGCAGGGAGATCATAGTAAAAAGGGAGGGAGGCGAGCCAGCATGGCCCTTATTTTAACGGTTCCGCCAAGACTTGATAGACCCAGGCCAGGGTCGCCCAACCAGCTAAGTTGAGGGCCCAAGACTCCGGCGCCGGATTAAAGGACAAGGGAGGGGGAGTTTCGGCTAAATCCGCCAATAGCGTCCGGG
>JBKCES010000429.1:0-5497 GCA_046304295.1 Cyanobacteriota bacterium
CTACTGTAGCGCTTGAGGATTTCAATCGGCGCGCCTTAAAGCGCCTGACTACGAATTTTGGCGGTAAAGCCGGCGGCTTTAAACTGCTCCAGTCGCAGGGGTAAAGGTTGCTCGGCGGGGACGCTAATCCGCACTTCAAATTCGCTCTTGCCGGGGGGAATTTCGGCGATATTGCCAACGCGGGTTCGATTTTGTAAGGCAGGTTCGTCGTTGGCGTCGTAAACTCGGCCAAAGACGTCGGCGTCGTACACGGTTTTGCCCGTTTTATTGACCGCCGTTCCAGTGACCAGAAAACAATTGGCCGGATCGTTGGAACCGCTGAGAACGCTTCCCTGGGCTAGTTCCGGGGGGCAGTCTTTGTACTGAATATTCTGGAGCGGAATTTCCGTGAGCGCCCAGGCCGCTGGTGCCGCCAGCCAACTGCCAACGAAGAGGAGGAGACCTAGACCTAAGCTCAGAAGTCTGAGAGGGGAAATTTGAAGCAGTTGCATAGATCGAGGTAGTTCTTGAGGGGCCGTTTTTTTCATCCAACCCAAAGAGGTTTTACCAGTTTACAGGGGTTTGGAGACAATTTCATCATTTTGGCTTCAGTGACTTTAAACCCAATCCGTCTCCACCCCTAGGGTCTTACCCGCTAAGCGAATTTAGAGCATCCTTTTTCGATGAGGACCTCTTTGTCATAATTTTGTACTAAATTGATGGGGACTTGACTCAGCCCTCAACCGTTCTTAGCGGAGCCAATCTCCCGTTGAGCGGTATCTAGGAAATCAAAATAGTTCAAGTGACTTGTCTGACACAACCCAATTTTCACTTAAGCGAATATACGTAAAAGTCGGTTATCCTAAAATAATGCTAGGTTCCTTTTTGAGGTTTATCGTTCATGGAAATTCTAGAGAACATCAGTTTATTTTTCTCAAATTTGTTGAATAACTTTTCCCTATTTTTTAGCTCTATTAACATCGAGTTTATTTTTGCTGAAAATGCCATTTATAGCTTAACGGGGTTGATGCCCATTATTGGCTATACTATTGTCTTTGTCTCCCTGCTAGACTTCATTTTCAGTCTAATTCCCCTCCAACTCCAAAATCCAACTTGGGAACTGCAAACTATTGGCGGTTTTATCCAACACTCCCTCGCCTTTTTAATTGGGTTAGGATTTGTGCTTTCCCGTTACTATAAGGACAATTCCAAGGATATTCGCTTTTACGAGACGGTTTTTCTCCGCTTCTTGCGCTGGCTACTGGTACTGATGGCGGTTGTTTTCCTCGCCTCGATAGTTCTGGTCGTTCATAACACCAATCGAATTCTCACGGGTTTTAATCAGGAAATTAGCGCAAAACAAAATCAAAGAGTTGCTGAAATTAATCGATTAGAGGAATTAGTCGGCGCCGAAACCAATTCCCAAAAACTGGTTAACCTTGGGCGCTCCCTCGGCTTACAACCGGAGGTTCTCCAACAGCAGGCGCCGGAGCTGAAGGACATCCTCAAGCTCCGTCTAGGGGAAAGTAAAATTAACTTGGATAAGGAAGTGACTCAAGCCAAAAACCAACGGCGCTTGAGCGCCTGGAAAAGCGCCGTCAAAATGATTCTGGGTTTAGTTATTTTTAGCGTCACCTTCATTTTGATTTGGTTCCACATTGGCCGGGCCTTTGGGTGACAGATATCAGATACCAGTTATCAGATACCAGTTAGAGGTTGTTAGACAGGGCTTGAGATCTCTCCTCAGCAGATAACGAATAGGCTCCGATTAGCGCCCCCCTTTCTAAGGGGGTTGGTGGGGATCAAGATTGATTGCGTTTCGGATTTACTCCGCTTTGTGGGCGCAGACGCCGCAGAGACCGAAAAATTCGAGGGTATGATAGTAAATCTTGAAAGATCCCTGGGCTTGGAGTTGTTTTTCCAGATCCCGCACCGGACAGGTCTCTAGGGGAAAGGATCGTCCGCAGTCGAGACAGGTGAGGGCGTGGCGGTCTCGCTCAATGGTCTGATAAAGGGATTCCCCCTGAAGGGTGACCTGATGTTGAATTAAACCCTTGAGCTTGAGGGCGTCCAGAATTCGATAGACCGTGGCGAGACCCAGGGGCGTGTCCTGACGCAGGAGCACGTAGAGATCCTGAGCCGAAAGGGGCTGGCTCTGTTGTTGGAGCTTCAACAGAACCCGTTTCTGGTTGCGGGTGAGGCTGGAGAGATCTGCTGGAGACAAGGCGCTTTCCCTAGGGTAAGATAGAGAAAATGATAATGGTTATCACGACTGTTGAGGAAGCCAGTTTGTTGAATCCTTCTTCCGTTATACCCCCTAGGGGGCATCGACAACTCAGACCGAGAGATTTTTGGCCCCTCTGGGCGAGTTTAGCTCTAGGGTTAGGTGCCTGCCAGACCCAACCGGCGCCGGCGCCGCCCCTACAAATTGCCGTCAGTATTTTGCCCCAGCGCTATTTTGTGGAGAAAATCGCCGGGGGAGAAGCCCAGGTGAACGTTATGGTGGAGCCGGGGAGCGACCCCCACACCTACGAGCCGAAGCCTCAACAGTTGCAGGCGCTGAGTCAAGCCAAGGCTTATGTTCAGGTGGGTTTGGGATTAGAAAAGGGCTGGCTGGAGAAATTTAGGAGCGTTAACCCCAACTTGCTGTTGATCGACTCGTCCCAAGGAATAACGCCTCTAGAGGAAATCCCCCACAACCACGCTCACGGCGCCGAAGAGGCGCATGACCATGACCATCCAGAAGATCCAGAAGGGCCGACGGCAGGGGAAAAAACTCAAGCTCTAGATCCCCATATCTGGCTAGCACCAGAGTTGGTGAAAATCCAAGCCCAAAATATTTACGAAGGTTTAGTCCAGGTCGATCCGGACAACCAGGCGGAGTACCAAGCCAATTTGAACGCCTTTTTGGCGGAAATCGACGCCCTAGACCAACAAATTCGTCAGAATCTAGCGGGGTTGAAAAACCGTCAATTTATTGTCTTTCATCCCGCCTGGGGCTATTTCGCCCAGGCCTACGACCTGCGGCAAATTCCCATCGAAGCGGAGGGGCAGGAACCCAGCGCCCAGGAGTTGGCCGCCCTGATCAAAACCGCCCAGGCCGAGGGCGTTAAAGTCATCTTTGCCCAACCCCAACTGAGTCCCAAAAGCGCCGAGACCATCGCCCAGGAAATTGGAGCGGAGGTGATTCTCATCGACGATCTGGCGCCGGACTGGTCAGCCAATTTACTGAGAGTTTCCGAAGCCTTCGCCCAACGTCTACAGGCTCGCCTGTCAACCCTAGCCCCCCGCCCCCAATGACCCCCGTTATCGATCTCCAGGATGTTTGGGTCTACTATGACCAAACGCCGGCGCTGGAAGCGGTCAATTTTCAGGTTCAAGCCGGGGATTTTATCGGCCTCATCGGCCCCAACGGCGGCGGAAAAAGCACGTTGTTAAAGGCGCTTCTGGGTTTAATTACACCCCAGCGGGGCCGCGTCCGAATTCTAGACCGTCCTGTGACCCAGGGGCGGCGCTGGGTGGGCTACGTGCCCCAGAGCTTGGAGTTTGACCGGGCTTTCCCAGTCAGGGTGGCGGAGGTGGTTCGTATGGGTCGCCTGGGGCGGCGCCGTCTGTTTCAGCCCTACAACGCCCAGGACGACGCCATTGTGGCCCGTTGCTTGGAGCAAGTGAAAATGCTGGATTTTCAGGACTGTCCTCTGGGGGAGCTTTCCGGGGGACAGCGCCAACGGGTCTATATCGCCCGGGCCCTCGCCTCCGAACCCCAGATCCTCCTGCTGGACGAACCTACCGCCAATGTGGATAGCCAGATCCAACAGAGCGTTTACGACCTGCTCCAGGAACTCAATCAAACCCTGACCATTATCTTGATTTCCCACGACCTCGCCGCCGTCTCCCGGGTCGTCAAAACCGTGGGTTGCCTCAATCGGCGCTTGTATTATCACGGAGACCGGCTCTTGACCCCAGAGATGATCGAGCGAACCTATCAATGCCCTGTGGATCTCATCGCCCACGGCTTGCCCCACCGGGTGTTCCCGGAGCATCCCTAGGGGTTTGACTTGCATTCTGCCCTTTTAACCGTTACTATCTCCCAAGGCCAAAACCAGACGGCTCCAACTCTCCAGATCCGTCGTTATAAGATGCAATTAAGATCAATGGGACTTAGACGCGGTTCCTACGGAAATTTTTCTAGTCGAGGAGGCGATATGTCTCGATTTGCCAGTTTTGTTCTGACCTTAGCGGCGCTGTCGCTGTTTTGGGCCGCTCCGGCGCTGGCGGGGAGATTGCTCTCCTGGCGCTTTGACCCGGCCCAAAATCGTCTGACGTTTTATACCGAAACTCGGGTGCAACCGACGGCTCAACTGATTCCGAACCCGACCCGCATCGTGGTGGATCTCCCCGGCACAACCCTGGGGCGCCCCACGGTCAATCAGCCCATTGGCGGTCTGGTCTCCGGTTTAAGGGTGGCCCAGTTTGATCCCTTTACCACCCGCCTCGTCATTGAAATTGCGCCGGGCTACACCGTCGATCCCCAACAGGTGAAGGTGCGGGGCATTACTCCCACTCAATGGACTGTGGAAATGCCCACCCCCCAGCGGGCGACGGAAGCGCCTTCTAATCCCCAGGCTCCGCCCCAAAGCGCCGCGCCCCGACCCACAACGACGGGAAACGGCGCTGTGCAGGTGACCCAAAACGGGCTGTTTGTGCGTCTGAACCGCAACGGTGAGAATGGTCAAATTCGGATCAACCGCAACCCCGGAGAGCAAATTATCGCCTTCGCCCTCCCCGGCGCCGAATTGCCGAGGGAACTGCTAGGGCAAACCGTGGCCATCAATCAGTACGGCGTCAGCAATATCCAGTTTGGCTCCGACCAAAACCCGCCCCAACTAAATCTAGCCGTCAGTTCCACGGAGCAAATCTGGCAGGCTTACTACAGTCGCGTGGGAGGTGGAATTATCCTGCTCCCAAAGGGGGGTAGCGCCTCGGCTCGGCCGACGGCGCCGTCTGCCGGGGGTCTGGCCCAGGTTAGCCCCCAACCGCCGAGGACGACCCTGCCCTACGGCGGCGCTATCATTACCGGCCTAGACGTGACTCGGGATAATCGCCAACTGTTGATTCGAGCCAACCGTCCCATCCAGGCCCGGGGCAATCTCAACCGTTTGACGGGAGAGTACGAAATCCGGGTGGATAATGCCCAGGTGGCCCAGGGGCTTCAGGGCCCAAAATTGGAAAATAGCCCCCTCTATCAAGTCCGCATTCGTCAGGAAGCCAATAATCAGGTTTTAATTCTGGCCCAACCCACCCAAGGCTCTAGCTTCGGACGCTTTTTTCGGGCCGGCGCCGATTTATTCGCCCTAGAAATGACCCCCGGCCGCTCATTCGCCGCCCAACCCCGGCCGCCCTTTTCCTCGGGCCAACGACCGGCGCCCGGCGGCGGTATTCCCATTCAAGTGGAACCGCCCCGCAATAGCGGCAGTTTCCCCAGTAATCCGGGTTTCCCTTCCGCCTATCCCAGCCT
>JBKCES010000430.1:0-5926 GCA_046304295.1 Cyanobacteriota bacterium
CCTTTACCAAGGGGGATTCACTTGGAGCGTGAGGGGCTTTGCAAACAGTTTCTAAACTGCGGCCAGTTGGGGTTCCGGGCGCCGACTGTTGCGGACTCCGGCGATGGCGTCGGCGTAATCCGGGGCGTTAAAGACAGCGGAGCCAGCCACGATCGCGTTAGCGCCGGCCTCCAGCACTTGCCAGGTGTTGGCGGGCTTGAGACCCCCGTCCACTTCAATCCAGGGATCTAGCCCTTTTTCGTCGCAGAGGCGCCGCAGACGTTGAATTTTCGGTAGGACTTCCGGGATAAAGCTCTGGCCGCCAAAGCCGGGGTTGACGCTCATGATCAAAACCAAATCGCAGACCGGCAGAACGTATTCAATCAGGTCTAGAGGCGTGGAGGGATTCAAGACCACCCCGGACTGTTTCCCTAGCTCCCGAATCTGGCAAAGGGTGCGGTGCAGGTGGGGGGAGGCGTTGTGCTCGGCGTGGACGGAGATGATATCGGCGCCGGCTTTGGCGAAATCCTCCACGTATTTTTCCGGCTCCACGATCATTAAGTGGACGTCCAGGGGCTTTTGGGTGTAGGGGCGAATCGCTTTAACGATCAGGGGGCCAATGGTGATATTGGGGACAAAGCGCCCGTCCATGACGTCGACGTGAACCCAATCGGCGCCGGCTTTGTCAATCGCCTCAATTTCGGCGCCGAGGCGGCTAAAGTCTGCGGAGAGGATCGAGGGCGCGACGACGATAGGTTTGGAGGCCATGACAAACTTCTCTGGGGGTAGGGCGGGACAAATCGCTTTTTAGTTTAGCAGTTCAGAGGCCAGATATCAGATTTCAGATTTCAGATGGGGGTAAGTGCCTTGAGCCGGAAGGGTGGCGAAGCTTGTCGCTCTAACCCCGGCGCTTCGGCCAACGGATAGGATGCGTTAGCGACAGCGTAACGCATTAACTCCCAATCAAGGCATATGTATTATTCTGTGGCCCAGCCGGTCAGACCCTGGCGGGTTTTTATTAGGAAAAATCCCATTTGATAGCAGGGCTATTTCATTTTCGCAAAAGCGATGATATGATAGAGTCTCACAGAGTACTAAACCCTAGAAAGTATCATGAGCGTGTCAATCCAAGCATCATCGGACGGCTGTTGCGCTAAATTGCGGAAAGCTTCCTGAAAATCCTGTTTGCGACTGGTCATAAGACTCAAGGCTAAGACTCCACTGTTCTTGATTGTAGGCCAAGACCCCCAAAATCTGGATTCAGGGATCACGCTCCCCGGCGCTACCCTAGAAAGCTGAGTCTATTTTCCCGGATCGCCCATGCCGACTTCCCTCGATGCCCAAGCCTTGGCCCAAACCCTCAGCGCCGGGCAGCGTTATTTACTGGCTCAACAAGACCCAGAGGGCTACTGGCAAGGGGAACTGGAATCCAATGTCACCCTGACGGCGGAGGTGGCGGTTCTCCAGAAAATTTGGGGGTTGGAACGCCCCTGGGACAAGGACGTTGCTTATCTCCGCCAACAACAGAGAGACCACGGCGGTTGGGAACTCTACTACGGCGACGGCGGCGATCTCAGTACCAGTATTGAAGCCTATATGGCTCTGCGGGTTCTGGGGGTTCCCCAAGATGATCCGGCCCTGCTACGGGCCAAGGACTTTATCCTCCAGCGGGGGGGGGTTACTCGGAGTCGTATTTTCACCAAAATTCACCTGGCGCTGATCGGGTGCTACGACTGGCGCGGGACACCGTCCATTCCGCCCTGGGTGATGCTTCTGCCGGACTGGTCTCCCTTTAATATTTACGAGCTATCCAGTTGGGCCCGCTCCAGTACCGTGCCCTTGATTATCGTCTGCGACCGGAAGCCGGTCTATGATCTGGGCGTCCGCTTAGACGAACTCTACTGCGAAGGTAAAGCCAACGTCCGCTACGAATTGCCCCGCCAGGGAGACTGGACGGATTGGTTTGTCGAGTTGGATCAGGTTTTTAAGTGGCAAGAGAGCAATCAGTGGGTTCCCTTCCGCCAGGAGGGCCTGCGGGCGGCGGAAAAATGGATTTTAGAGCGCCAGGAAGCGACAGGGGACTGGGGCGGCATTATTCCCGCCATGCTCAATTCGATGTTGGCGCTCAAGGTTTTGGACTATCCCCTGGGGGATCCCTTTGCGCAACGGGGATGGGCGGCGCTGGATCGCTTCGCCATCGAAACCGAGGAAACCTACCGTCTGCAAGCTTGCGTCTCGCCGGTGTGGGATACGGCTTGGGTCATTCGGGCGCTGGCGGAATCCGGTCTCGATCCGGCTCATCCGGCGCTGGTCAAGGCCGGAGACTGGTTGCTGTCTAAACAGATCCTCCGCTACGGGGATTGGCAAGTAAAAAATAAACAGGGACGCCCCGGCGGCTGGGCCTTTGAGTTTGAGAATAATTTTTACCCCGACCTGGACGACACGGCGGTGGTGGTCATGGCGCTGGCCAAACTACGTTTGCCCGATCCGGCGGCGAAACAGGGAGCTATTTTTCGGGCGTTGGATTGGATAGTCAGTATGCAGTGTGAAAACGGGGGCTGGGCCGCCTTTGATCGAGACAATAATCAGGCTTGGCTCAACGATCTGCCCTACGGCGACCTCAAGGCCATGATCGACCCGGCCAGCGCCGACGTCACCGCCAGGGTTCTGGAAATGGTCGGCGCCGGCGGTTTGCCCCTAGCTCCGCAACGCCTAGAGCGGGCCTTAGCTTATCTTCTGGGAGAACAGGAAGCCGACGGCAGTTGGTTTGGACGCTGGGGGGTCAATTATCTCTACGGGACGAGCGGCGCTATTTCGGCGTTGGCACTGGTGGGGCCTCAAGCCTACGGCCCTCAGATCGAAAAGGCCCTGCAATGGCTCCTCCGTTGTCAAAACCCCGACGGCGGTTGGGGGGAAACCTGCGCCAGTTATCGAGACCCCAGCCTCAAGGGTCGGGGGATCAGCACAGCCTCCCAAACCGCTTGGGCCTTAATCGGTCTCCTAGACGGCGCTAAGGCTTTAGACAAGTTAGAACAAGCGCCGATTCGGGAAGCCCTAGAGCGGGGAGCATTGTATTTGATCAATAGCCAAAATGCCGACGGCGCTTGGGATGAAGCGGAATTTACCGGCACCGGTTTTCCCAATCACTTCTATATCCGTTATCACCTTTATTGTCAGTATTTCCCCCTCTTGGCGCTGGGGCGGATTCAGGCCGCTGGCTAAGCCTAGCCGAAGCCAGCCCGTTCAATTTTAGCCATCACAACCCAGTAGAATGATGACGACTCCAATTCAAGGGATTTCTCCCCCTCAATTACTCTATGATTGCGACTTTTTACAATGGACAGAGGCAATGATTTTCCATTTGCAAAACCACAACTTTAATCTCTGGGGTTTAATTTCGATAATGGAGACGCTGTACGGCGCCGGATCCGGAAATGGTAGAAGACTGAGGATCAATCCGGCGCTGTTTGTCCCCAGTCTCATTGACGCAACCCAGAGGTAAGCCTATCCTACATAGGGAAGGTGAGTTCTAGAACTCCAGGATTATCAAATTTGGTGAGCCGACTAAACGGCGCCGGGGCCATTGAGAAAGCGGCCTGCGAATTTGAAGACATCTCCAAGATCCACATCCCCATCCCGGTCGCTATCTAAAAATTGCTTGAGTAGAGGATTTTGGGCCATTCCCGCCATTCCCCCCGAAGTGCCGGCGCCGAGGTTAAAGAATTTCAGCACAATGGGCAGGAGGCTGGGAATTAACCCGTCTAGTTGGCCGGGATTGAGACCGGTTTTGCCCGCGATTCCCTGCACCAGCGCCGCTTGCGCCTCCGGCGGTAGAAGGGAGGAGAGCGCGCCTAAATTACCGCCCGAGACGGCACCCATCGCCTGGCTCGCCAGGGAACCCAGATCTAAGGATCCGCCCTGGGCCTGTTGTTGTAGAGCCGGACGTAGTTGGGAGCTGAGGGCGGACAGGGCCGTTTGAGTTCCCTGGGTGTCTAGCCCAAATTTTCCCGCCACCTGTTGGAGTTCCTGGGTCAGACCCCCCAGTTGTTCCACGCTGGCGGCTTGTTGAGGGTTATTAATGGCGCTGAGCACATCGAAAAAGAGTCCCATGGCAAATTTGTCCTCGATAATGCGGATACAAAGTCCGCGGTGAACTGAAGAGAAGTTTCCGGGAGGGCGCTTCAAAGAGGAAGCGTCCCCGGCATGATTCGGAAAGCTCGGGGACTAGGCTAGCCTGACTGGCGCGACCAAACTCCCCTTCCCCAAGCTCGGCGTCCATCAGTTTAACTTAGAAGACCCCCTCCCGCTCTACCGGAGAGGTTGTTTAATCGGCGCGGCTTACGCCCTTAGGCGGAGTGGGAAAAGGCGCCCAGGCGCTCCTTGAGATGACGAATATAAAGGTGTTTAAAGGTCGAGCGAATCACTCTCGGTAGCCCGAAATCAATGGGCATCATCTGGGCGGGGTATTGCCAATCCTGGACTTGCAGATCTAGAGGCTGAGCCAGGGGAAAGACGACGTCCTGGGGGCTTAAGCCCAAACGGCGCTGGGCCTTAAGGGTAGGCATCCGTTCTATCGGCGCTTGGAGAATGAGGGCCAGCGCCTCGTCGAGGGCAAAGACGTTGGGCGAAGCACCAAGAACGCCCAGGGAAGACGGAAAGCCGTTCATGGGGCCGTTGCCGGCGTGGCCGATAATGCCGTCCACAATCGTTAACTCGGGATTAATGGTCTGGGCGGTCTGGACTAACATTTCTCCAAAACGGGCTTCGTCCTTCCCCGCCTCCATATGCCACCAGGCCTTCATTTTGCCGGGAACGCAACCAAAGAGGTTTTTCACCCCGAGGGTCAAGGTCAGTTGGACGTGGGACTTGACCTTGGGAATATTAATCACCACATCCGCCTCCATGGTTTCCTTGGAGAGACGCAAATGGTTAAAGCTCTCGTTGCCCGTGGGGTAGCGCTCCCCTCGAAATTCCACCACCGGTATCCCCAGCTCCTCCACCAGAGGCAGATAGCCGTTGGCTTTCACCACCCCCAGCGCCGTGCCGAAGGCGGGGCTATCCCCTAAAAAGGGCTTGCCGCCAGCCGCTAAGACCTGCCGGGCGATGGACGCCACTAACTCCGGGCGAGTAATACATTCATTGCCGGGGCGATTGGCCGTTAACAAATTGGGTTTTAACAACACCCGGTCGCCGGGTTTGACAAAGGCGCCCATTCCCCCCAGGGGTTCCAACACCTGGGTCAGCGCCGGGGTTAAGATTTCCGGGTCGTAGGCGGTCACCGAGAGTAAACTAACAGGGGTCATGGCGGAGGGAGGCTCCCTTGGGTTAAGGCTCGCCCTCCACCGTTACAGACGGCGCCGGGAATTGTCAACTTTACTTTTTCCTGAAGACGAAGGCGGTCTAAGATGGGGGCCGAAAACTCAGGAGGACTCTAACCCATGCGCGAAAGCCTCTCCGCTTCTTTAGACCGGGCCGAATCGCGGCGACGGCTCTGCTCTCAATTATTGAGACTGCTGGAAACCTCGCAATTTGAAACCGCTAAAAGTCTTCTCGCCCCGGCCCAAGCGGCGGACATCGCCGACGTCATTGAATCTTTGCCCAGTCATTTACAGGTGGTGGCCTTCCGTCTGCTTTCTAAAAATGAAGCTATTCAGGTCTATGAGCATTTAGAACTCCCCTGGCAGGAAGCGCTGCTCAAGGACTTTAAACACTCGGACGTCCTCGAAATTTTCGACCAAATCTCCCCGGACGAACGGGCCCGGCTGTTTGAAGAATTACCGGCTAAGGTCACGCGCCAATTATTTCAGCGCTTGAGTCCTGAAGAGCGCCAGGTGACTTCCCTGCTCCTGGGTTATCCCCCGGAAACAGCGGGGCGGATTATGACGCCGGAGTACATTTCCCTACGTGAAGACTTGAACGTCCAGCAGGCCCTAGAGCGGATTCGAGA